>JAEMQZ010000035.1:16260-17535 GCA_016463595.1 Synechococcales cyanobacterium SupBloom_Metag_052
TCGTGGTCACCGTGGTGGTGGTGATCATGGTTGGGGGAAGTGCTGACAGGGGAGGCCAGGGGGATGCCGTCCGGCTGGCAGGCGCCGGTGCACTCCAACTCGCAGAGGGTGCAGGCTTCGCTGAGGCCCTCCACATGGTGGTGGTGGCTGCGCTGGGGCGCGCCTACCTCCAGCTCAAAACCGAGCACCTGGGCCCGGTACTTGCAGAGGGAGCAGTTCATCTGGGTGTCGCCGCGCAGCACTTCGTCGACCCGTTCCCGGAAGGTCTCCACCACCAGGGGGTGGTCGCCTAAGTAGCTGGCATCGATGAACTCGAGCTCGGGGTGGTCGGCAGCGACCAGGGCGGTGTGCTGGCGAATGCGGCTCACCAGCACGCCAGAAAAGAGGAAGTAGGGAAACACCACGATGCGGCGAAAGCCCAGCCGCACGGCATGGCGCAGCCCCGGCTCCACCAGGGGAAAGGTGACGCCGGAATAGACGGTTTCGCCCCAGCCAAAACCGAGGCCCTCCACCAACATGCGGGTCACCTTGGCCACGTTGGAATTGGCATCGGGATCGGAGGAGCCCCGGCCCACCACCACCAGCAGGGTTTCGTTGATCGGCAGGGGTCCCGCCTGGGCGGGACGGACCTGGCCAGGGGACGGCGGAGCAGCCTCCTCGGCGGCGGCGAGCGCTTCGCGGATCCGGGCCCCGGCCGCCTGGATCATTTTGAGGTCAACCCCCAGCTCCCGGCCGTAGTCGATGCGCAGGCCGGTTTCGGCCGCATAGGTATTGAGAACGGAGGGAATGTCGTTTTTGGCGTGGCCAGCGGCGAACAGCATCGCGGGCACGGCCAGCACCCGCTTCACGCCCTGGGAGCGCAGGCTGTCGAGCCCCTCGCGCAGGATCGGCCGGGCAAATTCCAGGTAGCCGTGGGCAACCGGCACCTCGGGCACCAGCTCGCGCAGGGCTTCTGCCAGCTGGGCAAATTCGGCCACGGCCAGGCGATTACGGCTGCCATGGCCGCAGATCAACACACCCAGGGGGCCGCCTTCGGCAGCTTCTAGGGAAGGAAGCCCAGGGGAATGGCTGAAATCCTGGGGTACTGCGCTCGAAACCATGGGATGTCCTGCCTGGAATAGACCCTATCGCCCGCATCAGAATCGCCAAGGCGCTGGGCTCCCCGCCTACCCGGGCACGGACGCTGCCGGAGGCTGGGCGAAAGGGCCTAAGAGCAAGTCGCCCAGCCTCCGGCAAACCAACCGAGAACAATTGGATAACCGATATTCCGTTGAG
>JAEMQZ010000111.1 GCA_016463595.1 Synechococcales cyanobacterium SupBloom_Metag_052
CCCCCTCCCGGTGGGGCCAGCAGCGATCCAGGCCCGGCCCCGGAGGCAGAGGTCGACCAGAGCACCTACACGTCGGTGTTTCTGGCCACCTTCAGCACGGTCTTTCTGGCGGAGCTAGGCGATAAGACCCAGCTGGCCGCCCTACTGCTCTCGGCCGAATCGGGCCGGCCGGTGATCGTGTTCTTTGGGGCCTCCCTGGCCCTGATTTGCTCCAGCCTGGTGGGGGTGCTCCTGGGCCGCTGGCTGGCCCGCTTCATCCCCGCCCAATTGCTGGAACGGCTGGCCGGCATCTTGATGGTGGCCCTAGGCCTCTGGCTGGGGCGCCAGGCGGTGCTGAGTTTCCTACCCACCACTCC
Organism: Synechococcales cyanobacterium SupBloom_Metag_052; assembly: GCA_016463595.1. GTDB lineage: Bacteria > Cyanobacteriota > Cyanobacteriia > PCC-6307 > Cyanobiaceae > BAIKAL-G1. Next base: position 357 of record JAEMQZ010000111.1, read on the forward strand.
CCTGGTACCCCTGCCTTAAAACCCTGTCCAGCTCCCACCGAAGTCCTGCCGCCGATCTGACCTTGGAATTCCCCCTGCTGGTCTCCACCTTTGCCACGGTGTTCCTGGCTGAACTGGGCGACAAAACCCAGCTAGCGATCGTCACGATCAGCGGCACCTCCAACCGCAGCGGTGCCGTGTTTGCGGGCAGTGCCCTGGCGCTGGTGTTCGCCAGCCTTTTAGGGGCAGGCGCCGGCGGTTCCCTCTCCAGCGTGATCCCCGCCAATGCCCTGCAGCTAGCCGCCTCGGTGGGCTTTCTGGTGATCGGCCTGCGCCTAATCATCAAGGCCGGCCAGAGCGAAGCTTCCAAGCCCGGCTAGGGCCAAAAGGGGCCGCCTTAGGAGCAAACCGGTTCAGGAGCAGGGGTTCAAGACAGGATCGGGAAGGCCCCCACCCCTTGGCTGCCTAAAGTCAGTCCAATCTCACCTCCCCCTGGGCAGCGCTACACGCCCCGGCGGGCGGGCCTATCCCGCTGCACCCCGTCTCCCGATGAAGTTCTCGGTCGCCGACCTGCTTGACCAGCTCCCTGGCCAGGAGCCCTTGCCCATCGCCAAGCTCGAAAAAGCGCTCGGGCTGACCGCCACGGGCGACCAGGAGCTACTGCGCATCGCCCTCACCGGCCTCGGACGCGTTGGAGTGCTCGAAGAAGGCGAGCTTGGCATCAGCCGCAGCAGTGATGCTGGTCTGATTGAGGCACGCCTGCGATGCAGCAGCAAGGGCTTTTGCTTCGCCCTGCGCGACGACGGCGAAGAAGACATCTACATCCGGGACCACCAGCTCAACCACGCCTGGAATGGGGACCGGGTGTTGGTCCGCATCACCCGCGAGGGCGGTCGGCGCCGCTCGCCCGAGGGCAGCATCCAATGCATTCTGCAGCGCCAAACCACCAGCCTGCTGGCCCAGGTGGAGCAGCAGAACGATCGCCTCGTGGCCGTGCCCCTCGACGATCGCCTGCTCACCGCCCTGGAACTGCCCGTCGCCGATGCGGTGCACCTCAACCCGCCTGAGGAGGCGGTGGTGGAAGTCCGGGTGGACCGCTACCCGGTAGCCCAGCTGGCGCCCCAGGGCCACGTGGCCCGCAGCCTGGCGATCCACGCCGGCGAGGAAGCCGATCGGGAGCTGCTACTCACTAAACACGGCCTGCACGATCGACCGGCCGCGCCCCGCTCCAGCCCCAAGGCCATCGCCGACAAGGACCGGGACGATCTCACCGGCCTACCCACCCTGCTGCTGGGCGGCTGGACTGGCACCAATGCCCCGATCCTGCCAGCCGTTTCCCTAGAGGAGAGCGACACGGGCGTGCGTCTCTGGATCCATGCCCCGGCCCTGGCCGAACGGCTCAGCGCCGGAGGTCCCCTGGATCTCTGGCTGCGGGAGCAGGCCGAAGCCCTCTGCCTGGGCCGGGCCTGGCTGCCCCTGGTGCCCAGCGCCCACAGCAAGGCGGCGACCTTCGCCCCGGGCCAGAGCGAAGCGGCCCTCTCGGTGGCCCTCGACCTGGACGCCGATGGCGCCCTCCAGCATTTCCGCTTCTGCCGCAGCCGCATCCGCCCGGATGGCCTGGTCGATGGCGCTGCCTTGCAGGCCCTCGCCGAACGCAAACCCAAAAGCCGCACCCTGCCAGCGGCCCTCAAGGGCCTTAAGGACCAGCTCCCGCTGCTGGAGCGCCTGATCGCCCTGGCCGGCCAGCTGCGTGACCGGCGTCTGGCGGCCGGCTCCCTCGATCTCGACCTGGCCACCCCCGCGATTGCCAGCCTGGGGGACCTGCTGGCCTCCGATCCAGACCTCTCCCGGGAAGGATGGCTGCCCCGCTTTGAGGCCACCCAGGCCACGGCCCTGCTGCGGGAACTGACCCTGCCGGCCCACCAGGCCCTGGGCCAGCACCTGGAGGCCATGGAACTGCCCGCCCTCTACGCGGTCAACCCGGCGCCGGAGGCGGAGGACGTTAATGAGGTGGCCAAGGCCGCCCTGGCCCTGGAGGTTCCCCTGGAGCTCTCCGCCGATGGCAACGCCAGCGCCCAGGAGCTGGCCACGGCCTTTGCCGGCACGGACCGGGCCCGGGTGCTGCAGCAGCAGCTTTGTGACACCGTGCGGCCCGTGGCCCTGGCCGCCGAACCGGGCCCGAACCTGCTCGCCGGCGAACCACGCGCCCTGGCCGCCTGGTGTTTCCCCTCCCTTCACTACGCCGACCTCTGGAACCAGCAGCTGCTGGTGTTGCTCCTGGTCGAAGGCAAGGACCGCCCCTCGGTGCGCCACAAGACCCGGGTTGACCTGGCCGCCGACAGCTGCCACGGCAGCATCGACTGGCCCCTGCTGGCCCCCAGCCAGCTCAACCCCTTCCAGGAGGCCCGCAGCGAGGCCCTGATCCAGCGCCTCAATGGCCGCTCCCGCTTTGTCCAGGAGCTGCGGCTCGACACCCTGGCCATGGCCCAGGCCCGGGAAGCCGAACCCCTGGTCGGCCAGACCCTGCAGGGGGTGATCAGCGGGGTGCAGAGCTACGGCTTCTTTGTGGAGGTTCCCCCCAGCCAGGTGGAGGGCCTGGTCCATGTCAGTTCCCTGGTGGATGACTGGTATGAGTACCGCTCCCGCCAAAATCGGTTGGTGGGCCGCAAGAACCGCCGCACCTACATGCTCGGCGACCGGGTGGAGGTTGTGATCCAGAAGGTGGATGTGCTGCGCCACCAGATCGATCTAGCCGTGGTCCTGCCCGAAGGCGATGGGACGGAATTCGCTGCCGATGGCCCATCGGGCGCCAACCAAGCTGAACCCGACCAAGCCGATGCCAGCGAGCAGGCGCCATCCCCCGGGACGGCGGACAGGGAGGACAACGCCCTGGCCGGCAGCTCCAGCGAGGGCTAACCCATGGATCCCCTGGTGCTGGCCGTGTCCGGTGCCTCGGGCCAACCCCTGGCCCAACGGGCCCTGCAGTTACTGCTAGAGGCCGGCGAGCGGGTCGAACTGGTCACCAGCCGCGGCGCGATTACGGTCTGGCAGGCCGAATTGGGCATCCGGGTACCGAGCGAGCCCGGGGCCCAGGAAGCCTTTTGGCGCGAGCGCACCGGCTGCCAGAGCGGCGAACTACGTTGCCACCGCTGGAACGACCAGGCGGCGGCCATCGCCAGTGGCAGCTTTCGCACCCGCGGCATGGTGATCCTGCCGGCGAGCATGGGCAGTGTCGGCCGCATCGCCGCCGGCGTAGCCACCGACCTGCTTGAGCGGGCTGCCGACGTGCACCTCAAGGAAGGCCGGCCCCTGGTGATCGCTCCCCGGGAACTGCCCTGGAGCCTGATCCACCTACGCAATCTCACCACCTTGGCGGAAGCCGGCGCCCGCATCGCCCCGCCGGTGCCGGCCTGGTATTCCCAGCCCACCACGATCGAGCAGATGGTTGATTTTCTGGTGATCCGGGTGTTCGACTGCCTGGGCTACGACCTGGGGGCGCTGCAGCGCTGGCAGGGCCCCGTCGACGCTCTCCCAGCAAGCCAAGTTTCTCCAAGCCAAATCCCGTCAACAGGAGGCCCGCCCCCCTAATGCCTCCCGCCGTGCTGCTGCGTCGCCTGTTGCTGCTTCCCCTGCTGGCGCCCCTGCTGGCGGTGCTGCTGGTGGGGGCGATCAATCCCAGGCCCTGGGTGGGCCTGCGGCTCTTGATCTGGCGCTCGCCGGAATGGACGATCGGCAGCTGGATAGCCCTGGCGGCCGGGGGCGGCGCTGCCCTCAGCGCCACGGCCACGGCCCTGGCACTTCAGGCTGGTGGCGCCAGCAACCAACGCCAGCTGCGCCGACCCATCCCCGAAGGACGCTCCCGGCGCGTCTGGCCGCGGGGCCGGGGCGAGAACCCGGCGGACGGGCCAACGGAAGCCTGGGGGGACGGTCCCGGCGAGGGGCCAGCTCCAGCTTGGGGCCAGGACAGCGGCGAAGGGCCTGGTGCCCCCTGGCCAGGCCAGGCCTCGGCAGGGCCGAGTCGCCATCCAGCCGAACCGCCACCCACCCTCTCGGTGCCCTTCCGGGTGATCCGCCGCGGCACGGCCCCCCCAGGGCCCCAGCCCGATCCCCAGGC
>JAEMQZ010000112.1 GCA_016463595.1 Synechococcales cyanobacterium SupBloom_Metag_052
AGGACCACCCCTCAAATCTGCAGGGTGAAGGAGGTGATCACCTGGTGGAACAGGGCAGTAAGAGAGGGAGCAGCCCCCAGGTCCATGGCCTCACCAGTGCGGCCTCGATCTGGTTCACCGCCTCCTTGGGGGTGACCGTGGCCGCCTCCACGCCGGTGCTGGCGGCGGTGGCCCTGCTCCTGGCCCTGATCACCCTCTCCCGCCACGAACCCGCCAGTTGGGAGCTGCACAGTGGCGACCCCACCGAACCCAGGGAGCTTCCAGCCCCCAGCCAAGACCCCAAAAACCATGGTTGAACCCGGTCCAATGGCAGCCAGTGCTCCATCTGTTGGGCAGGAGCTGAGCCTCTGGGCGCTCAAGCCTTGGTGGTGTCAGCCCTGGTCGATCTTGTTGACGGGGATAGCCGCGATTGTTGGCAGTTGGCTGCTGCTGGGCCGGCTCTGGATCACCATCCCCGGCGCAGCCCTGGTGCTGCTCTGGTGGTGGCTGTTTCTGGTGATCGTGCCGAGGGCCTATCGGGCTGAGGCCAGGGCCGGGGTCCCGCCAGAGCGTCCTTAATCGCAACGGTTGGGAGCTCTGCTAGCGAGCTCAGCGGGGACGCAACGGATCAGCCTGGCCCTAGCCAACCTTCCAAAAAAATCAGAATAAAAAGCGATAACGGCTTCGGTCGTTGTCGCTGTCGATGGTCGCTGGATCTGGCCATTTCACATCCCAATAACTGATGCCATTGCGGTAGGTGGGCACCCCAGGCAGCTGGTCGATCTCCAGTTTGGTGCCGGCCATGGCCGTGATCAGACCACCGATTTCCATCGGGCCCAGGTCTGTTTTGAGGTCCTGGCCCGCCAAACCCATCAGCTGGGGCAAGCGCAGGATGGTTTCGGGTCGGGTCAGTTTGTTAAAGAGGGCCTGCACCGCCAGTTTCTGCCGTTCCAACCGGCCGATATCGCCCCGTTCGTCGTGGCGAAAGCGCAGGAAGCCTTCGAGATCTTTGCCCTTGAGGGTTTGGGGGCCGGGTTGGAGATCAATGAACAGTTTTTGGCTGTAGTCGTTGTAGTACAAGCGCTTGGGCACCGTCACCTCCAGGCCGCCGAGGGCATCGCCCAGGCGGCGCATCAGGGCAAGGTCCACGAGGACGTGGTGACTAAGGGGCCGGCCCAGGTGGCTGGCCAGTTCCGCCTTGAGGGCCTTAGGGCCGCCCAAGCTATACAGGGCATTGACCTTGAGCGGCCCATAGTTAGGGGACTCGATATAGGTGTCCCTGGGGACTTGGGTGATCTTGGTCACGCCGTCCTTGATCCGCACCGTGGCGATCACGTCGGTGTTGCTGCCCCTGTCGGTACCCATCACCAGCAGGTCCTGGTCGCCAGCCCCGATCCAGGCTGAGAAAGGGTTGAGCAGCTCCTTGCCTTGCTTGAAGACATCGCCCTTGAGCAGGTCGCCCAGGGGGCCGGCCAGCACCAAACCGCCGGCCAAGCCGATGCCAATCGCCAGCAGCACGGGCAGGCGTTGGTCCCGGCGGCGGACCTGGGGCACGGAATGCTTCATGCGTTCTGAAAGCCTGCTCGGAACCTATGGCAATTCCCTGGGCTACCGGTCGCTGTCGCCGGTAAGACAGGTCAGTTTGTTGGTTGACCAGATTGGCACTCGCCTGCCGGCCTAACGGCGGCTGGCGGCGAGGGCCTGCAGTCCCAGGCGGATATGGGCCCCCAGGGCCCCGAGGGCCATGACTTGCTGGGGATGGCGATGCTGCTCCAGGGCGCTGCCCTGGCGGGCTAGCTGCTGCAGGAGCTGCTCGCCCAGTTGGCCATAGGCGCCTAGCAGCTGCTCCAGTTCCTCGAGATCGTCGCCCCAGGGCTGGAGCTGGTCAGGCTGGAGCTGACCTTTGGCAGAACTCGGGCCCTGGAGCAAGCCGGCAACTGGGGAACCGGAGGAGCTTCCCGTGGGGCTGGAGCTTCGAGCGGCCTCGATCGCGCTTTGCCGCAGGGCCTCGAGCTGGCGGAAGTTGATCGCCTCAGGCACGGCCACCCCCCCTGGGGCCGGGGCCCCGGGGGAATTGGTTGTAGGGGTATCGCCTGGCTGGGGGCGTTGGTTGAGCTCGGGTCTGTAGCCGGGCTCAGGCCGGCCATTGGGGCCATCCATGGGCTGGAGAAGGGGAAAGCCCCTTGAGCCTATGGACATCGTCCCAGGGCTCCAAGGGGTGCCCGTGGGGGATTTTCCGTTCCAGTCTGGTTCGGTTCGTGCCCGTTTCCGGGACGGCCCGAGCCTGGCAACGGGCCCCCTGCCTGAGCACCAGAACGAGCAGGGCCTAGATCCCCAGGGCCTCTCCGGGCCGCAGGCCGGCCTGGACGCGCCAGAGGTTGGCGTAGGCGCCACCGGCTTGGACCAGTTCGTCATGCTGGCCGGCTTCAACGATGCGGCCCTGCTCCATCACGACGATGCGATCGGCGTGGCGCACGGTGCTGAGGCGATGGGCGATCACCAAGGTGGTGCGCTCGGCGGTGATCTGGTCGAGGGAGCGCTGGATCGCCGCTTCCGTTTCGTTATCCACGGCGGCGGTGGCCTCATCGAGGATCAACACCGGCGGATTTTTCAGAATCGCCCGGGCCAGGGCGATGCGCTGGCGCTGGCCGCCGGAGAGGCGCTGGCCCCGTTCGCCCACCACCGTGTCGTAGCCGTGGGGTAGGGCCTCGATGAAGGGGGCCGCTTCTGCCTGGTGGGCGGCACGCTCAATCGCATCGCGGCTAGCCGAGAAGCTGCCGTAGGCAATGTTTTCGGCCACGGTGCCGTGGAAAAGGAACACCTCCTGACTGACCAGGCCGATCGCCCGGCGTAGGTCGTCAAGCCGCAGCTCCCGGATCGGCATGCCATCGAGCAGGATCTCACCGGCCTGGATGCCATAGAGCCGCAGCAGCAGCTTCACGATCGTGCTTTTGCCCGAGCCCGTGGCGCCGACGATGCCCAGGGTGCTGCCGGCGGGGATGTGCAGGTCCAACCCCTGCAGCAAGGGGTCGCGGCCCTGGTAAGCGAAGCTCACCTGGCGGAACTCCAGCTCGCCCGCCACCTGGGCCAGGGGCAGGGGCCGGTCGCCGCTGGCGATGGCGATCGGGGTTTCGAGCAGGTCCAGCACCCGCTGGGTGGAGGCCATGGCCCGCTGGTAGTCGTCCAGGGTGCGGCCGAGGCTGGTGAGCGGCCAGAGCAACCGTTGGGTGATGAACACCAGGAAGCTGTAGCTACCCACGGCGATCTCCCCCTGCCAGGCCTGGAGGCCGCCGATCACCAGGATCGCCAGGAAGGCAAACAGGATCGCGAAGCGGATCAGGGGGATGAAGGCCGCCGAGAGGCGGATGGCGCGGCGGTTGCTGGCCCGGTAGGCCTGGCTATCGCGTGTAAGACGCTGCTTTTCCCAGGCTTCAGCCGCGTAGCTCTTGATCGTGAGCATGCCGCCCAGGTTGTTGGCCAGGCGGCTGTTGATGTCGCCGGCCCGTTCGCGCACCTCCCGGTAGCGGGGGCTGAGCCGTTTCTGGAAGGCCAACGAGCCCCAGAGAATCACTGGAATTGGCAAAAATGCGACACCTGCCACATGGGGCGAGAGCCAGGCCATGGCCCCGCCCACCGCAAGCACCGTGGTGATCAGTTGCAGGAGGTCATTGGCGCCGCTGTTGAGGAAGCGCTCCAGCTGGTTGATGTCGTCATTAAGCACGGCCATCAGCCGGCCGGAACTGCCCGCCTCGAAATAGGCCATCTCGAGGTGCTGGAGATGGTCGTAGGCCTCGATGCGCAGCTCGTGCTGCACGGTTTGGGCCAGGTTGCGCCAGAGCAGTTCGTAGAGGTATTCGAACAGGGATTCGGCGCTCCAGATCACAAAGGAGAGCACCGCCAGCACCCCCAGCTGGCTGGGCACGGAGGTGACGCCGAAGGCGGCCAGCCAGGAGTGCTTCTGTTGCACCACCACATCCACCGCCAGGCCGATCAGCACCGGCGGCGCCAGGTCAAACAGCTTGTTGAGCACCGAGCAGCTCACCGCCAGCTGCACTTGGCGCCGGTGCGGGGCGAGGGCGGCGATCAACCGCTCCAGGGGCGGACGGGAGGAGGGTGTCAGGGAGACCATGGCTGTCAGGGGGCCTAGGGATAGGGATGTGGTCGCTCAGACGGGCTTGACAGCCAAGTTGGCAGGGCCGTTCTGGCAGCCAAGTGGGCGTCTAACCAGCAAAAAACCTGGTGACCACCAAAGTGGAGCCACCAGGCCAAGGGATTGGATCGGGTGCCACCAGCGGGGCAGCTGAACACAGGGGGGCTAACGGGATTGGCCCCCCGCTCCGAGCTCACCAGCGGTTGCCGCCGCCACCGTCGTAGCCGCCACCGCCGCCGCCGCCATCGCCACCACGGCCGCCGCCGCCATAGCCGCCGCCACCGCCGCCT
>JAEMQZ010000113.1 GCA_016463595.1 Synechococcales cyanobacterium SupBloom_Metag_052
CCCCAATGCCGGCCCCTGAAGGACCCGTCAGCGCCTGGCCTGGCCTGGCAGCGGCGCGACGGCCCTTTGGCCGCGGACCGGCCGTGTCCCTGTTCACGCTGGGCACCATGCGGGCCCTCGACAGCGCGGACCAAATGGAGGCCGTGCTGGCGGCGGCCCTGGCGGCCGGCATCAACCACATCGAAACGGCCCCGGCCTACGGGCCTGCTGAAACGTTTCTGGGCCAGGTTTTAGGCCAGTTAGGGCGCAGTAGTCCCGCCCGCCGGGCCGGCCTGGTAATCACCAGCAAGATCCTGCCCGGCCCTGACCTGGCCCAGGGCCAGGAGCAGCTGCGCGGCAGCCTGGAGCGCCTCGGCCTGGCCCGGCTCGACAACTGGGCCGTCCATGGCCTCAATACGCCAGAGCACCTGGATTGGGCCCTGCGCGGTGCGGGAGCGGAGCTGCTCGCCTGGGCCCTGGGTGAAGGGTTGGTGGGCCAGGTGGGCTTCAGCAGCCATGGCAGCAATGACCTGATCACGGCGGCCCTAGCCAGCGAGCGGTTCGGCTTCTGCAGCCTGCATCTGCATTTGTTTGATCGCCAGCGCCTGCCCCTGGCCCAGGCGGCCCTGGCGGCCGGGCTCGGCGTGCTGGCCATTTCCCCGGCCGATAAGGGCGGGCGTCTCTACGCTCCGCCGCCCCAGCTGGTGGCCGACTGCAGCCCCTTTGCTCCCCTGGAATTGGCCTACCGCTTCCTGCTTGACCAGGGTCTCTCCAGCCTCACCCTCGGAGCCGCCCGTGCCGCCGACCTCGATTGGGCCCGCCAACTGGCTGGGGCCGATGGCCCCCTTAGCCCCCAGGAGCGGGCCAGCCTCGACCAGCTGCTGGCGGCGGGCCGGCAGCGCCTGGGCGCCGACTTCTGTGGCCAGTGCCAGGCTTGCCTGCCCTGCCCCAGCGCCGTGCCCATCCCAGCGCTGCTGCGCCTGCGCAACCTGGCGGTGGGCCATGGTCTCGAGGCCTTTGCCAGGGAGCGCTACAACCTGATTGGCCGGGCCGGCCACTGGTGGGAGCAGCTCGATGCCAGTGCTTGCCAGGCCTGTGGCGCCTGCCTGCCGCGCTGTCCCCACAATCTGCCCATCCCCGAGCTCTTGGCCGATACCCATCGGCGGCTGGCGGCGGCACCGCAGCGGCGGCTGTGGGGTTAGGGCTGGCTGTCCCCTGGTGAGGGGATCAGGCGCCGGCTTGGTTTGGGGCCTTGGGAGCCGCCTGATCCCAGAGCGCTTGCCATTGGATTCGCTTCGGCGCGCTCAAGGGGGCCAGGCTGTTGCAACGCGCGAGCACTTCAGACGCCGGCAGCATCAATTGGGCTATGGGCTCGGGCCAGGCCGAAAGGGGCGCCGCTAGGCGCTCGGCTGGCAGGGGCGGCACCCAGCCCTTGGCTAGCAGGCGGTTCAGTAGGGGCGGCTTCAAGACTTCAGCCAGCCAGGCCTGGGGCAAGGGCGCCGCGCCGGCCGGCCGCACCAGCAGGGACCAGATCAAGGGGGAACCGCTCTCCGGCAAGAGGGCCTGCAGGCGCGTGTCACTACGCAGCAGTGGCAGGACCCTGCGGGCGGGCAGCACGGCCGCATCGGCTTCCCCGGCTAAAAGCAGGTTGAGGCCATTGGCCTCATCGCAGGCCAGGGCCTGGCTGCGCAGACGCCGGATGGCTGCTGGCAGCCGGGGGTCGTCTTGGAGAGAAGGGTCGTTCAGAACCGCTGGATCGGCCTTGGCCAAGGCACCCGCCGCGTGCCAGGACCCTTCTGAGGGAAGCCCCAACTGGCGTAGCACCAGTTCCATCACCACCCTCGGGCTGGAGGGAAGCACCAGCCGGCCCTTCAGGCTGGGTTCGAGCAGCAGGGTCCAGCCCTCCTGACGGCGCCGGGCCAGGTCAGCTCGGTTACGGAATACCAGCACCCAGGTGCTGAAGGCCCAGGGGAAGGCCAGAGGCGGCGTCCCTTCGTCCTGGAACAGGCGGCTGGGCCCAGCGGCAAAGGGGGCCAGCTGGTCGAGCAGGTTTGGGGCGCCCAAGGGCTCTAGCTGGTCGGTGCGGGCGTCCAGGGCCCAGCCATCGCTGAGTTGGAGCAGGCCCATGCCTGGTTTGCCCAGGGCCGCCAGCACCGCAGCCGGTGAGGGCTGGGGTTGCCCTCGCCAGGGCTTGGGCAGGATTTTTAGCCAGGCGCTCGGGAGTTCGCCGGGGGCATAAAGCAATTGGGGCTCGGCGCCGTTGCTGCAGCCGCCGAGCAGGGCCAGGCCTGCCAGGCCCCCCAGGTGCAGCAGCTGACGGCGGTGGAGCAGGGGCAAGGCCATGGCAAAACCCTAGGGGCCGCTGAGAAGTTGTTCGCAGGCCAGGTCGCAGGCCTGGGCCAGGGCAGCGGGGCTGCGGCCGCTCAGTTCCCAGAGCAGGGCCAAGCCGCCGGCGCCCACCCCCTCTTTCACATAGCCCGCCTCGTAATCGCGGAGGCGGGCCGAGCGGCACTGCTGGAAGCGCAGGTTGGCGGCGAAGGCCAGGGGCTCTAGCTGCCAGCGGGCAGCCAGGCGCTGCAGCAGCAGGGCCAGATTGCTGCTGGCTTCTGCCGCCACCCAGGCGGTGGTGCCGATGGCCACCTGGCGGGCTAGGGCCGGGCGGCTGGCTGGGGAGCAAAGGGCCAGGGCCAGGGCCCACACGGCCGCCATCTGGCTGCCGCCCGCCAGGAGCACGGGTCGTCCCGCACCCGCTGCCCCCAACACCAGGCCCGCCGCCAGGGCCTGCATCGGATCCCCCACCGCGGCCAACACCGCCAATGGATCGGCGTCAGGGCCCCCCATTCCCCCGGGGCCTAGGAGGCCAGCGGCGCTGAGGCCCCGCTCCACGAGTTCGGTTTTCAGGGCATGGACGGGTTCCAGCAGGCTGCCGCTCACCAGGCCCGCCACCTCCAGCCCCAGGCCGGTGAGCACCGCCTGGGCCGTGGTTGTGCCGCCGGGAACGCATTCGGCGATCAGCAGGGGCTCCTGGGGGCCCTTGGCGGCCAGGAGCCGGCCCCAGCGATCCCCCAGCGCCAGCAGCTGCCGCACCCGGGCCGGCTCCAGGGCCTGGCCGCTGCTGAGGCACCGGGCCGGGGCTTGGCCTAACTGCAGATGGGGCACGGCCGGAGCCACGGCGGCCCCCAGGTCCACCACCAGGGGATCAAGGCCCAGCTCGCTCACCACCCCATGGGCAATCAGGGCCGGACTGACCCCCGCTGGGAGGGGCGGCAGGGCATGGCGCCGCTCGGCTGCCGGGCCAAGGAGCAGCAGTTCGGCATCGGCGGCGGCGGTCCAGCGGCGTGATTCGGGCGTGGCGCCGGCGGCAGAAATGCCCGGCACGGCGGCGGTGTCGGTGCCGGCCAGCAGCAGCAACACCGTGGTTTGGCGCCAGTGGGCTGCGCAGGCGCCCAGCCAGGCCCCGGCGCTGGCGGCATCACCACTCAGGTGCTGGGGAGGGGCGGCCAGCACCGCGCCTAAAGGGGGTCTAGGGCCACCAGGGCCCGCAGGGCTTCGGGTGGTTCGGGAATCGGCGCCTTTAGGCGGGCAAAGATCCAGTAGGCCACCGCATGCAGGGCTAGTACATACAGCAGGTTCTGGAGCAGCACCAGGCCCAGGGCCAGCAGTTGCACCTGTTGCAGGTCTGGGGCTCCGACCAGGGGCACCAGAGTGCTGATCCACTCGAGCAGGTTGGCGGCGGCGGCGGTAATCAGCACCCAGAGGTTTTCGCCCACCAGCACTGACAGCACCAGGACCCGCACCAGAAAGCCCGCCGCGCCGATCAGCAGGCCCACTGCGCCGGTCAGCCACCAGCTCCAACGCCGCGACCAGCCCCAGCCCAACCAAAGGGCCAGCAAGCCATAGGGGAAGAGCACCAGGGGCCCCCGGACCGGCCCCATGAGGGCAATCAGCAGCAGGCCCGCCACCAGCAGGCCTTCGGCGCCAGAGCGGCCCCCCTGGCGCAGCTGCAGCAGGGCCAGGGGCAGGGGCAGGGCCAGTTGGAACAGGGCGCCGCCGACGGGTAAGTAATAGAGGGCCACCCAGAGCAGGGCCATGGAGGCCGCCAGGTAGGCGGTGTCCATCATCTGGCGGGCCTGACGGCGGCTGAGGGCCCGGGGATAGGGCGGCGTGGTCGGCCCTGGCTTCGGCATGGGTATCGGCACTCAGCGCACAGCGGGGGCTGGGGTGGCGCGCAGGGCGGCAGGACGGCTGCTGGTGCTGGCATCGCTGCCGGCACCGATTCGCTCAATCGTTTCCACCTCAAACGGCACCCCGGCTGCCCGCAACGCCCGGGTCACGACCTCGGCGGGGGCGGAGGGGTCGGCGCCGGGCAGCTTGAGCGTGACCCGATAGGGGGCGGCATAAAAACGACTGCCCACGGGGCCACCGGGCTCC
>JAEMQZ010000114.1 GCA_016463595.1 Synechococcales cyanobacterium SupBloom_Metag_052
GGTCATGACTGGAGCGGCACCGGATTGACAGGGGAAACGCTGACGGGCAAAGGAGCAGGGCTGTTCTTCATCACCCAAGCCGAATAGGACTCTGGGTCTTCCACTACCACGGTGGAACGCATGCCGCCGTGGTAAGGCCCGCAGAGCTCGGCGCAAATGATCGGGTAGCGGCCTTCCTTGGTAGCCGTGAAACTAAGCAAGGTGGGCTGACCTGGAATCACATCCTGCTTGAGCCGGAACTGGGGCACCCAGAAGGCATGGATCACGTCCTTGGCCTCCATGTTGAGGGCCACGGCTTGACCCACTGGCACATGCAGTTCACCACTAATAATGCCACTCTCGGGATAACGGAAAATGAAGGCAAATTGCATGGCAGTAACATCCACCTTGACGGTGTCAGCGCCGGAGCCAGTCGGGCTAATGCCGGCCCAGACTCGGGCCGGGCCATCCCCCGCTTCCATGGCCATCCCGGGAACCATGCCGGATTCCATGGCTTGGTCGGCTGCGTTGTGCATCGCATGAACGCTGTGGTCATTGAGGGGGGCCATGCCCCCCATGCGCTCATAGATGTCGTAGCTGTAAATGCCAATGAACAAAACCACAATGGCCGGCACGGCGGTCCAAAAGATCTCCAAGGGCAAATTGCCTTCGATCGCCAGGCCGTCGCCGGTGTCGCCTGCCAGCCTCCGATAGCGAATCAAGCTATAGATCAGCAGGCCCACAATGCCGAGCAGCAGGCTGGTGCCAATGCTGAACAGCACCTGGAAGAGTTCGTCGTATACCGGCGCATTGGCACTGGCATCGATGGGTAGAAGGTTCACGTTCTGGCCAACCCAAAGGCCAATGAGAACGAGCACCACGCTCAATCCCATGGTGAGGATGGCAGCTGGAATGGGCACGGAGCTGGCACGAAGGCATACACCTTATGAAGGATGGCGCCTTCGGGTGACGGTGGCAGCAAAGAACCCTACGAATGAGCCAATCCGCCCCTAGGAGTGAGGGAACCCTCACCTCTAAACGCCTGAGCGCCCGTTGGGTGGGGATCCCCGCAACGAAGCGTGGCTGAGCGATCGCGATCGCTACCTTGTCAAGAGGTTGTATCGGAAGACAGCTCCATGGCTTCCAGGCTGCATCGCCAACTTCAACGGCTGACCGCCCATCTCGTTGTCGCCCTTGTCGCCTTGGTCGTAATTGGCGGCGCTACCCGGGTGATGCAGGCCGGCCTGGCCTGTCCCGATTGGCCCCTCTGTTACGGCAGCTTCCTGCCCGGTCGCCAGATGAACCTGCAGGTTTTTCTGGAGTGGTTTCACCGGCTTGATGCCTTTGTCGTGGGCATGGGCGTGCTGGTGCTGGCAACCACGGCGGTGGTCAAACGGCAGCAACTGCCCCAGTGGCTGCCCTGGCTTAGCTGGGCCTGCCTTGTTTTGGTGGCCTTCCAGGGCGCCCTCGGCGCCCTGACCGTGACCTTGCTACTGCCCGCCGGCATCGTCACCGCCCACCTGGCCACCGCCTTGCTGCTGGTCATCCTGATCAGCGTCTGCCACCAGTTGCTGGGAGCTGGCGCGTCCTCCTTAGCGACTGAGCCCCTTGGCGGCTCCTTGGGGGCCCCAGGCCTTCCCGCTACGCGGGTGGTCCCTGGCCCAGGTGCCCGGCCCCTGCCAACGGCACCCCGTTGGTGGCCCTGGCTGGCTGGCTTGGCCACCCTGTTGGTGGCGGCCCAGAGCCTGCTAGGCGGCCTGATGGCGACCCAATGGGCCGCCAGCCTGTGCTTGAGCGCCGGCAATAGCTGCGCCTGGCTCGGCGCCCATCGTTTGGCCGCCACCCCGGCCGCCCTCGGGGTCCTGCTCCTGGCCGTTATCACCGGTGTGGTGCCGGGCTGGTGCCGCCAGCAACGGCCGCTAACGACCACCGCAGCCCTGCTGGTGATCAGCCAGATCGGCCTGGGGGTTGCCAGCCTGCGCCTCCAACTCTCGGTGCCTGGCGTGACCATCGCCCACCAATTGGTGGCGGCCCTGCTGCTGGCGATCCTGGCCGCCCTCACCTGCCGCGGCTGGCTTGCCAGCGGTCCCCAGCCCATTTCAGCTCCTGCTCCTGCGCCCCGCGCTGTCCTGTCCCCTTCCCCAGCCGAGGTTGTTCATGGTTAGCGCTACCCCGACCATTGCCCCTGCCAGCGCGCTTTTGACGCGTGAGGAGGTTGTGCCCTCCCGCAAAAAGGTGACCCTGCCCGCCTGGCTGGAAATCGCCAAGCCGCGGCTGATTCCCCTGTTGCTGGCCACCACCTTGGGCGGCATGGCCCTGTCGGAAGGCTGGCCCCTACCGTTGCCGCGCCTGGCCTGCACCCTGGGCGGGGGCGCCCTGGCCGCCGCCGCCGCGGGCGTGCTCAATTGCCTCTGGGAACAGGAGCTCGATGGCCGCATGCTGCGCACCAGCGGTCGGGCCCTGCCCTCGGGCCGGCTCTCGGCCACCACTGCCTTTCTGGTGGCCGTGGCCCTCACCACCGCCGCGGCCACCCTGCTAGTTGGCGGCGTGAATTGCCTCGCGGCGGCGCTATCGCTGCTGGGCCTGTGCAGTTACGTGCTGCTCTACACGGTGGTGCTCAAACCCCGCACCACCCAGAACATTGTGATCGGCGGGGTCGCTGGCGCGATCCCCCCCCTGGTGGGGGCCGCCGCCGCCACGGGCCATGTGGGGCTCAGTGGCTGGTGGCTGTTTGCCCTGGTGATGGTCTGGACCCCGGCCCACTTCTGGGCCCTGGCCCTGCTGCTCAAGGACGACTACCGCTCGGTCGGGATCCCGATGCTGCCGGTGGTGAAAGGAACTCTGGTGACGGCCCGGGCGATCCAGTCCTACGCAGTTGTGACGGTGTTGGTGAGCAGCCTCGGCCTGCTGGCCCTGCCCTCGGGCGGCCTGCTCTATTCCCTGCTGCTGATTCCCTTTAATGCCCGCCTGCTGCAGATGGCCTGGGCCCTGCGCCAGCAACCCGACGATGTGATCGCCGCCAAGGGCCTATTCCGCTGGTCGATCCTCTATCTGTTTGGCCTCTGCCTGCTGCTGCTGCTGGCTCGACTGCCCCTGGCCGCCAGCTTCGGGGCCCAGAGCGCCGAGCTCCTCCAGCAATGGACGGGCCCCCTAACCCTGGTGACTTTCTAGATTGGTGTTGCGATTGGCCAAGTGGAGTTCCAAGGCGGTGCCAGAAGCGGTGATCGAGCTGAACCAAGTCAGCAAGAGCTACGGCAGCGGTGCCACGGCCGTTGAGGCCCTCTCTGGTCTCAACCTCAGCGTTCCCAGGGGCTGCCTCTATGGGTTGTTGGGCCCTAACGGCGCCGGCAAAACCACCAGCCTGCGCATCCTCTCAACCCTGCTGGAGCCCGACAGCGGCACGGTGCGGGTGGGCGGTCTCGATGCCCTGGTGCAGCCCCGCCAGGTGCGCGAACTGCTGGGCTATGTGGCCCAGGACGTGGCGATCGACAAGATCCTCAGCGGCCGCGAACTGCTGCAGCTCCAGGGCGACCTTTATCACCTCGATCGGACCTACCGGGACCGTCGCATCACCGAGCTGGCCGAGGTCTTGGGCATGGTCAATTGGCTCGATCGGCGCTGCGGCACCTATTCCGGCGGCATGCGCCGCCGTCTCGACCTGGCCGCCGGCCTGTTGCACCGCCCGGCGGTCCTGGTGCTCGATGAACCCACCGTGGGTCTTGATATTGAAAGCAGGGCCGCCATCTGGCGGGTGCTGGCCCAGCTACGCGACCAGGGCACCACGGTGCTGCTCAGTAGCCACTACTTAGAAGAAGTGGATGCCCTCGCTGACGAGCTGGCGATCATTGATGGCGGCAAGGTGATCGCCGCCGGCAGCCCCCAGGTGCTCAAGGCCGCCCTGGGGGGTGATCGGGTCACCCTGCGGGTGCGGGAATTCAGTGATGAACCGGAGGCCCTGCGGGTGCAACTCCTGCTCCAGGCCTGTGCTGGCGTGCGTCAGGTGGTGGTAAACCGCTCCCAGGGTTTCTCGCTCAACCTGGTGGTGGAGCATGACGGGGTGGTGGAACAGCTCAGGCAGCAGCTCAAGCAGGCCGATCTGCCCGTGTTCGCCCTGGCCCAGAGCAAGCCCAGCCTCGATGATGTCTACCTTCAGGCCACCGGGCGCACCTTGATGGATGCCGAGCTGGCCATCGCCGGCCAACGGGACCCCAAGGCGGAGCGAAAACAGGCCATGCGGTGACAGCGGACCTCCCGACTCCAAGCCGCTTCCCGATCACGATCACGATCGCCCTGGCCCATTCCAAGCCCCATTCCCCGTTCTGCCGTTTCCGTTCCGGCGATGACAATTTCCTCGGCTACTGACCCCGCCACCCCCACCC
>JAEMQZ010000036.1 GCA_016463595.1 Synechococcales cyanobacterium SupBloom_Metag_052
CAGCATGGGTGTCCTTGGATCGACTCCCATGATCGGCTGGCTGCAAGGGCAACAGGCCGAAGCCTGGCAGCAAGCCAACCGCTGCGGCCTACTGCTGGTCTGCCAAGGGGTGGGCTACGAGGTTCAGATCAGCCGGCGCCAGTGGGAGCGGCTGCCGCCCGAGGGCAGCAGCCTGTCGTTGCACATTCACTTGGTGGTGCGCGAAGACCAATGGACCCTCTACGGGTTCGGGGAGCGCAGCGAACGGGAGCTATTTCGTGAGCTGGTGGCCGTGAGTGGCGTCGGTCCCCAGATGGCCCTGGGGCTACTGGGCCTGCTCACGGGCGAGGAGCTGGTGCGCGCCATTGTTCAGGCCGATCTGAGCTTGCTCTGCCAGGCCCCGGGCGTGGGCAAACGCACCGCCGAACGACTCTCGGTGGAATTACGGACGCGGCTACAGGAGCGCTATGCCCTGGACCAGGAACGGGCGGGGGGCCTAGGCGCCAGCTCTGGCCAGGATCTGGCGGACGACCTGATCGACGCCAGCGGGCCTGGCCTGGCCGGCCCGGCCCGGGACGAACTGCAGCTCACCCTCTCCGCCCTGGGCTACGAACCCCTGGAGATCAACCGGGCCCTGCGGGCCGTGGCCGCCCTGGGGCTAGCGGAGAGCGCCGGCAGCGACGACTGGCTGCGGGAAAGCCTGCGCTGGCTCTCCAGTCGGGTCAGCTGAGGGGCCAACGCATCCGGCAAGGTAAGTTGGATCTTTGCTCCGTCAGGGCCAGACGCCGCGCATGTCGCTCGACACCATCCAGAAACAGGAACTGATCAATAGCCACCAGACCCACGGAACGGACACCGGCTCGGTGGAAGTACAGGTGGCGATGTTGAGCGAGCGCATCAGCCAGCTCAGTGGGCACCTCCAGAAAAACATCCACGACTTCTCCTCCCGCCAGGGGTTGCTGAAGATGATCGGGCGCCGGAAGCGCCTGCTCGGCTATCTGCGCAGCAACAGCGAAGCGCGCTATAGCAGCCTGATCCAGAAGCTCGGCATCCGCGGCTGAGGCCCGATCCCATGGCAGCAAAGGGCATCCGGCCCAGCGGATCCGGTAAGCCGGGCGGCCCTGGCAAACCAGGCGACAGTCCCAAGGTGACCACTGCCGGCAAACGGCGCTCCCAAGCGATTCCTGAGGCGGTTACCAACCGCATGGCCCGGCGCATTGCCGTGGCCATGGGGGTGCCGAGCTTGTTGGGCATGGCCAGCTTTGTGGTGAGCTACCTGCTAGTCAGCCGCGGCATCCTTGACATCCCCCCAGCGATCACCCTGGTGACCTCCGGGGCCCTCTTTTTGCTGGGCCTAGTGGGCCTGAGCTACGGCCTGTTTTCAGCTAGCTGGGAAAGCCAGCCAGGCAGCCTGCTGGGCTTTGAGCAGATCGGCGTGAACATTTCCCGGCTGAAGCAGTCGCTCAAGCAACCGCCAGCGGCGAGCTGAGGCTCGCCTTGAAGGCCTGGCCGTTGAGGGTGGTCATGGCGGCGCCGGCATCGTTAACGCAGAACTGGTGGCCCAGGCGCACATAGCGCGATTCGCTCTGGTAGCAAACCCGGGCCACTACCGGCACCCGCATCCCCCCCTGCTCCTGCTCATTGCGGTGGAGTTGTAAGCATTCGCGCAGCCGGTGCTGCACGGCAATATCGCTGGCCTCTTCTGCCAGCAAGTCGACCATCAAGACCTTGAGGTCATCGATGGCGCGGCAGTCATCGACGATCAGCTGCACCCGCTCATCGCGACGGTCGATCGAGCCCCAAACCACCAGGCGGGCATCGACCATCAGGTGGTCGGCCAAGCGGGCATAGGTTTTCGGGAAGACCACGGCCTCGATGCTGCCACTGAGGTCTTCGAGCTGGAGCACGGCCATGCGGTCGCCCTTACGGGTTGTCACCTGGCGAATTTCGGGCACCATTGCCACGACGCTGACCCGGGCCTTGTCGGGCTGCTCTTCGAGGCTGCCCAGGCCAACGGCCGAGAGCAGACGGACCGGCCGGCCCAGCTGCTTGAGCGGATGGTCAGAGAGATAGAAGCCCACCAGCTCCTTCTCCAGCCGCAACTTCTCGGTAGGGGGGTAGTCAACCACTGGCGCCGCCTTGGGAGCGGTGCTGGTGTCGCCCGGGCCGCCATCGGTAGCGCCAGCAGACGCACCGCCGAGCAGGTCGAAGAGGTTGCCCTGGCCGCTAGCTCGGTCCTTAGCCCGCGAGGAGGACCACTCAAGGATTAAATCAAGGTCGGCCATCAGCTGGGCCCGGTTGGCCTTCGCCTCCAAGCTGTCGAGGGAACCGGAATGGATCAGGGATTCCAGGGCGCGACGGTTGAGAGTTTGGCCCGGAATGCGATCGCAGAGATCAGCAAGCGAGCCAAAGGGGCCATCGGCCTCGCGGGCGCTGATCAGGTTGCGGATGGCGCCATCGCCCAGGTTGCGCACCGCCGAGAGGCCAAAAAGGATGCGCTCACCTTTAGGGGTGAAATCAACCCCAGAGGCATTCACATCCGGTGACATCACCTCAATGCCCATGGCATTGCAATTGGAGATATAGCGCTGCACCTTGTCAGTGGTGCCGGCATTGACCGTAAGCAGGGCGGCCATATAGGCCACCGGATAGTGGGCCTTAAGGTAGGCCGTCTGATAGGTGACGGCGCCGTAGGCGGTGGAATGGCTCTTATTAAAGCAATACTCAGCAAAGAGCACCATCTGATCAAACAAGGCATCGGCGACGCTGCTAGCCACGCCCCGCTCGCTGGCGCCATTAACAAACAAATGGCGATGCTTCTGCATCTCGGACACCTTCTTTTTGCCCATGGCCCGCCGTAGCAGATCGGCCTCACCGAGCGAGTAGCCAGCCAAATCCTGAGCGATCCGCATGATCTGCTCCTGATACACCATGATCCCATAGGTTTCCTTGAGGATCGGCTCTAATTTTTGATCTACAAAATCAATCGCCTCGCGGCCATGCTTGCGGTTGATAAATTTGGGGATCAGGCCGGCATCCAGGGGTCCGGGCCGGTAGAGGGCCAGGATCGAGGAAATATCCTCCAGGGATGAGGGCTTGAGATCGCGCACAATCTGGCGCATGCCACTCGATTCCAGCTGGAAGATGCCTTCAAGATCACCGCGAGCTAGCAGGGCATAGGTGCCTTCGTCGTTGGCGGGTAGGTCATCAGGATCGATGCGCACGCCAGTGTTTTTCTCGACCAAACTAATCGTTTTTTCGATCATGGTGAGATTTTTGAGGCCGAGGAAGTCCATCTTCAACAGCCCCATTGATTCCACGTCCTCCATGAAATACTGGGTGATCACCTGGCCGTCGTTATTGCGCTGCAGCGGCACCAATTCATCCAAGGGTTCGGCCGCAATCACCACGCCAGCGGCATGCACACCGAAGGTTTTATTGGTGCCCTCAATGCGCATCGCCATATCAATCCAGCGCTTTACATTGGCATCTTTTTCGTATTTCTCACGAAATTCCGGCGCCGGCGATTCAGGGCCGATCATTTCCTTGAGCTTGGCCGGCTTGCCGCGCACCACCGGGATCAACTTGGCGAGCCGATCGGCATCGCCATAGGGAATATCGAGCACCCGCGCCACATCCTTGAGCACCGCTTTCGAGGTCATGCGGTTGAAGGTGATGATCTGGGCCACCTTGTCTTCGCCATAGCGGCGCGTCACATAATCGATCACCTCGCTGCGGCGCTCGATGCAGAAGTCGGTATCAATATCCGGCATGGATTTGCGTTCCGGATTGAGGAAGCGCTCAAACAGAAGGCCATTGACCACCGGATCAATGTTGGTGATCCCCAGGGCGTAGGCCACCAGGGAACCGGCGGCCGATCCCCGGCCCGGCCCCACCGGAATGCCGTTCTCGCGGGCGAAGCGGATGTAGTCCCACACCACTAGGAAGTAGGTGGGGAAGCCCATCTGCTCCATCACCTGCAGCTCAAAGGCCATGCGATCGCCATAGGTGGGATCGATTGGATCACCAACGCCCAGCCGCAGCCGATCGCGTAGGCCCGCTTCGGTGACCTCGGCCAAGTACGTGACCGCCGTGTGGCCCTCGGGAATCGGGAAGCGGGGCATCTGGTAGCGCCCAAGGATGTCGTAGTCCTCCACCTTTTCCGCCACTAAGGCCGTGTTCGCCACCGCCTGGGCCACCACGCCTGGCTCCAGGTGGTCGGCGAAAAGGGCGAGCATCTCGGTCTCGCTCTTGATGTATTCGGTGCCGGTGTAGCGCAACCGCTTCTCATCGCTCACCAGCTTGCCGGTGAGCACGCAGAGCAGGGCGTCGTGGGCTTCAACGTCGTTGCGGGTGAGGTAATGGGCGTCGTTGGTGGCGATCAAGGCGATGCCGAGTTCGCTGGCGATGCGCACGATCTCGGTGTTGACGATGCGATCTTCCGGCGAGCCGTGGTCCTGGATTTCCAGGTAGAAGTCTTCGCCAAAGAGTTGCTGATACCAGCGGGCCACCTCCCGGGCCACGTCCGGGCGCCCCTTGAGGATCGCCTGGGGGATTTCGCCGCCCAGGCAGGCGGTAGCCACGATCAGGCCCTCGCGGTGCTGCTCCAGGGTGGCCTTATCAATGCAGGCGCGCGCAAAGATGCCACGGCCGCGCATGCCGCGCAGGTGGCTGATGCTGGTGAGCTTGACCAGATTGCGGTAGCCGGTGGCGTTCTTGGCCAGCACCACCAGGTGATAGCGCCGCTCCTTCTTCGGCTGGGGATCGTCGATCGAGCCGTTCACCACGTACATCTCATTGCCGATGATCGGCTTGATGCCGGCGCCCTTGCAGAGCTTGAGCAGCTCGATAGCGCCATACATGACGCCGTGGTCGGTAAGGGCCAGGGCCGGCATGCCCAGCTCCACGGCCCGCTCCACCATCTGGGGCAACTGGGAGGCCCCATCAAGGAGGCTGTAGTCGCTGTGGTTATGGAGCGGAACGAAGGCCAATGACGGGATCCGGGGTCATCCCACGCTAAGGCTCGGACGCAAGATTCAGGGCCCTAGGTGCCAAAAACAGGCTCTGGCACACCACATCTGGTGGAGGTCCCCAGCCGATGACAGATCCGCCCTGCGCCCCTAGGGCACCAGGGCGGCGGCCGGCCGCGACGCCATCACTTGGGCCGCCTGCTCGTAGTGGTGGGCCACCTGCAACAGGCGCGGCTCCTGCAGCACGCCGGTGATCAGCTGCAGGCCGATCGGCAATCCCTGGGAATCGAAGCCGCAGGGCAGGCTGATCGCCGGCAGGCCCGCCATGTTGGCGGGAATGGTGAGCAGGTCGGCCAGGTACATGGCCAGGGGGTCCTCGGCGTGGGCGCCGAAGGCGAAGGCCGTGGTCGGCGAGGTGGGGGTGAGCAGCACATCCACGCCCTGGAAGGCCGCATCGAAGTCGCGGCGGATCAGGGTGCGCACCTGCTGGGCCTTCTTGTAATAGGCATCCACGTAGCCAGCCGAGAGGGCATAGGTACCGATCAGGATGCGCCGCTGCACCTCATCGCCGAAGCCCTCGGCGCGGCTCCGGGCCGTCATCTGGGCCAGGCTGTCGCCGGCCGCATCGCTGCCGCTGGAGCGGTAGCCGTATTTGACGCCGTCGTAGCGGGCCAGGTTGGCGGACGCCTCCGAGGGGGCAATCACGTAGTAGGTGGCGATGCCGTCGTTGAAGCGGGGGCAGCTGACATCAACCAGCTCACAGCCCAGGGCCTGGAGGGTTTCGGCGGCGGCCATCACGGCAGCAGCCACCTCGGGGGCCAGCCCATCGGCGCTAAAGCATTCGCGCACAATCCCCACCTTCAGCCCCTTGATCGGCTGCTCCAGGGCGGCGCGGTAATCGGGCACCGGCGCCTTCAGGCAGGTGGCATCGCGGGGGTCGGCTCCGGCAATCACCTGCAGGAGCTCGGCCGCATCGGCCACGGAGGTGGTGAAAGGTCCCACCTGGTCGAGGGAGCTGGCAAAGGCCACCAGGCCCCAGCGGCTGACCCGGCCATAGGTGGGCTTCAGGCCCACCACACCGCAAAAAGAAGCGGGCTGGCGGATTGAGCCACCCGTATCGGAGCCCAGGGCTGCCATGGCCTCGCCGGCGGCGACGGCGGCGGCACTACCGCCGGAGCTCCCCCCCGGCACCCGCTCCGGGTTCCAGGGGTTGTGGCTGGCGCCAAAGGCCGAGGTCTCGGTCGAGCTGCCCATGGCGAACTCGTCGAGGTTGGTCTTACCCACCAGCACCGCACCGGCGTTCCAAAGGCGCTCGGTGACAGTGGATTCGTAGGGAGGAACAAAATTCTCCAGCATGCGACTGGAGCAGGTGGTGCGTACCCCCTTAGTGCAAAGGTTGTCCTTGATCGCCAGGGGGATGCCAGCCAAGGGCGGCAGGGCCTCACCGGCGGCCCGGGCGGCATCGATACGCTCGGCATCGGCGCGGGCCCGCTGGGCCGTGACTTCCAGGAAGGCATGGACGCTGGGCTCGACCGCCTCAATGCGCTTGAGGTGCTGATCGGTGAGCTCCCGGGCGGACATTTCGCCGCTCCTGAGCTGGTCGCGCCACTGGGCGATCCCCATCAACCTTGCCTTCAACGCGCGCTAGCCCAGACGCTATCAGCAGGCCCTGGCCAGGGACGTGGCCAGCTGCCGGCCAGGGATCTTCGATCCGGAGTAAGGGGCTGACCGCTCGCCAGATGGTTTAACTGCAAAAACGTCCCCCCCAGCCCCGGACGGGAACGGCCCCCAGACGAAGCAGGGAATCAGGCCTGGAGGCCGTCGATTGTCAGCGGTTCGCTGCGGCGAGTGCGCAGCACCTCATGCTCCACCGAGCCGGGAGCTTCCCTGCGCAGATCATCGAGGAACGGTTGCAGGGCCGAATCCAGCTCCTGGCGACGCACGAAGGGCCCAAACCAGTAGGTCATGTCAGGGTCGTGGGTTTGCACCCGCGCCCACCAGGCCATCCCAATACCGTTGGCAAGACTCCGCAGGGGCCAGAGCAGCGGATTCATGGGATCGGTCCGTTGAATGCCCATTGTGGACAGGTGAGGGGCCCCCAGTCCATCTATTCAATAAGTGATGCATCGTCTGCCAGCCCTTGCTGGGGGGCCGGCATGGCCCCGGTTGGAAGAGATCGCCTGGGAAAGGACCGCCAGAGGCGGCCAGCTCACAGCAGGATGTCCTGATCGAAACCGCCTGTCAGCTCAGAACTCTGGCCTGGGACCAGGTCCTGGGAGTCCGGTCCAGGGGCCGGGGGCCCTGCATGGGCAGAACCCGCAGCTAGGGCGGCGGCCTCGCTCAGGGCAGCCTCGGTCAGGGCAGCCTCGGACTCGACCTCCCCTAGGCGGACCTGGGCCGGACCAGGGAGATCCGCTGCAGCCGCCCCAGGCTCCAGCAGCGGCTCGGGCCCTGCGGGCTCGCCCCGGGGCAGATCCCCCTCAGCCGAAGTCGCAAGGAGGACCGCCCCAGCCAGGGCGGGCTCGAGCTCGGATTCAGACACCACCGGCCGGCTGGGGGCGGGCAGGTTAGGGCGCACGATCCGGGGGGCAGGAGAGGAACCCGTGATCGTCTTCATCCAGCCCCGTCTAGCCACCTCATAGAGCAGCAGGGCCGTGGCCACGGAGGCATTGAGGCTGGGGGTGGCTCCGCGCAGGGGGATGCGCACCAGCTGGTCGCAATGGCGGCGGGTGAGCATCGAGAGGCCACTGCCCTCCGAACCCGTCACCACCACCAGGGGTCCATCGAGATCAGCTTCGGCCAAGGTAACGCTGCCCTCCTCGGCCAGGCCCACCACCCGGTAGCCCTCCTGCTTGAGGGTCTCCAGGGAGCGGTTGAGGTTCACCACCCGGGCCACTGGCAGGTATTCCAGGGCGCCAGCGGCCACCTTGGCCACCGAACCGGTGAGGCCGGCGCTGCGACGTTGGGGCAGCACCAGGCCATGGGCGCCGAGGGCTTCGGCGCTGCGCACGATCGCCCCGAGGTTGTGGGGGTCGGTGAGGCCATCAACGGCCATCAGCAGGGGCGGTTCGCCTATGTCACGGCAACCGCTGATCAGGCTGTCTAAGTCGAGGGTTTCGGCCGCCGCCGCCTGCAGGGTGATGCCCTGGTGCACGGCGCCTCCAGTGAGCTGGCCCAGGCGGGCCCAGGTGACCTCCTCGACCAGCACCCCGGCCGATTTGGCTTCGCGCAGCAACTGCAAAAACTTGGGGGTGAAGCGCATCTCGGCGGTGCACCAGATGCGGTGGATCGGCCGGCCGCTCTCCAGGGCCGCCAGGGCCGGATGGCGGCCCCAGATCATGTCGTCGGCGGGAGAGCTGCCAAAGGTTTCGGACTCGCCCGTGGGGGCATCGACCACCACGGGCCGATCGGGCCGGGCCGGCTGGAAGGAGCCGCGCTGGCCCGCTCCGCCTGGCCGTGGGAAGGGGGGACGGCCTGCGGCCGAGCCGCCAAAGGCAGGGCGCCCAAAGGACGGACGGCCAAAGGAGCCGCGACTAGCGCCTGCACCGGCAAAGCGACGGCCTTCCGGGCGCGAGGAACTGAAACGGCCTTCCGGCGCGGGTTCACCCGGGCTGAAGGCTCCGGGGCCGCGCTCGCGCCGAGCGGCGCCATCGGGGCGGGCTACGAAGGGGCGGCGTCCCCCAGGGCGACCTTCGCCCATGGAGCCACTGCCGTCAAACCGCCTGGCGCCCGGACGGAAGTCGCCCGAACCGCCTTCGCCTGAACGGCCCTCGGGCCGGGCGCCTTCGAAACGGGGCTTATCAAAGCGCGGGCCATCGAGCCGGGGCCGGCCGGGCCGAGCCATGCCGGCACGCCCGCCGATCGGCCTGGGGCCGCTAGGGCGGGGTTCGGACGGACGACCGCCTTCAAAGCGGGGTCCATCGCTGCGGCCCCCCTCGGGACGTCCCCCTTCAAAACGGGGTCGGTCGGGCCGATCCGAGCTGAAGCGATCAGGGCGGGGCCGATCCGAGCCGAAGCGATCAGGGCGGGGCCGGTCCGAAGACGGGCGGCCAGCGGAGGGACGGCTTGCCGCGGAACGGTCGAAGCGGGGACGATCAGACCCGCCGGCCCGTTCTGGCCGGGGACCGCGCTCGGGCCGGCCATCGGCATTCCATTCCGGCCGGGGACCGAAGGAGCGGGAACCCCCACCACCGGATGACCGGGAAGCGCCAAAGGAAGGCTTGCCGGGGCGGGCCGGGCGACCGGCACCACCGCCGCGGGAGCCCCCCCCAGCGCCGGAACCGGACCCGGAGCCCGAGCCCTGGGCCTCGTCCCGGCGGCGATCAAAACGGGGGCTCATGGCAAACAGGCAAAGGGTTATCGGGCGTTCTCCTCCAGTTGATCCAGCAGCTCGGCAAGCCGCGAAGGATTCTGCAAAAAGAGCCAGCCCACCATTGTCTCAAATCCTGTTGCCCGGCCATAGAGCCCGGCCTCGCCGGCCCGGGGTCCGCGACCAGCCCGGTTGCGGCCACGCCGCACCCAATCGAGCTCCTGGTCACTCAGTAGGGGTTCGAGCTGCTCAAGGGCCAGGGCCTGGGCATCGGCGCGAACCGCAGCCACCACAGCCCGATGCAGGTCGGCGCTCCGGCCCGGGCGCTGGCATTGGCGCAGGCGCTGATGCAATTCCCACACTGCATCCCCAAGCCAGGCGAGCTGGAGGGGACCCAATTCTGGGCCGCCAAGGGCGTGTGGCAACCCTGACAAGCCCGCCAACCAGGCGCTGGTGGATGGGCCAGCAATTGGGCTGCAAGCCCTATCACCCTCAGACATTTCCCTTTGCGACATGTTCTTTTCAGGCGTTTCCGGTTGGGTCCTTTCCCTTTAGGGCAATGAACCATCAAAGGCTTCGGAACCAAGCCTTATCCGGCCGGGGGTCCCAGGACTAGGGGCAGAACCGCCGGCCAGGTAACGCTCAGGTGATGAGAACAGCAAGGGCTGTCTCGAGATCGGGCTGAAGATGGAGAAACTCCTCCAGACGCACCAATTTCACGGTCTGGGCAACCCGGGCATTGCCGACCAGTAGGAACTCGATGGCCGCGTCCTGGCATTGCTTCGCTAACTGCACCAAGACCCCAAGGCCGGAGGAATCGATGAAATCAATGCAGCTGAGGTCGATCACGATTGGCAGGGAGCTGTTTGCTCGCTGCTCGCTAATAAATGCAAGGAAATTCTTGTCGGAATAGGCATCCAACTGGCCCGTAAAGCGGAACAACAAGCAACCAGCCTGCTGCTCAAAGCCGCCCCGCAGGGACACGGTCAATCTCTGCAGATCAATAATCGGTACTACCCCCCCAATGGATCGAGCGCTCGAAGTGTAGGCAGCGATTAGCAAACGCTGGATTCGCCACATAGTGCTGGGCCGGCCCCCTG
The DNA here is from genome assembly GCA_016463595.1 of Synechococcales cyanobacterium SupBloom_Metag_052. GTDB lineage: Bacteria > Cyanobacteriota > Cyanobacteriia > PCC-6307 > Cyanobiaceae > BAIKAL-G1. The sequence continues at coordinate 10,359 of JAEMQZ010000036.1, forward strand.
GATACCACCAAACGGCAAGCCATCAAGCCAAGATCAGGCCCTGGTCAAGGGCGGCGCTGCCTCATGAAGGCGACGAAACGGCCGAAGTGGTGGTCGGCGTCGTGGGGGCCGGGGCTCGCTTCTGGGTGATATTGCACGCCGAACAGGGGCTGGCTGCGGTGGGCCAGGGCCGCCACGGTGCGGTCGTTGAGGTTGTAGTGGGTTACCTCCACCAAATCGGCCGGCAGGGAGGCGGCATCGAGGGCAAACCCGTGGTTCTGGCTAGTGATCTCCACCAGGCCGGTGCTGCCACAGGGGTGGTTGAGGCCCCGGTGGCCGTAGCCGAGCTTGTAGGTCTGGCCGCCGAGGGCCAGGCCCAGGATCTGGTGGCCCAGGCAGATGCCAAATACGGGTAAGGACCCCCGCTGCACGAGGCCCCGGGCCAGGTCGACGCCACTGGTGACGGCCGCCGGATCGCCAGGGCCATTGGAGAGGAACACCCCCTCGGGCTCTAGGGCCAACACCTCATCCAGGCTGGCTGTGGCAGGCAACACGGTGACGCTGCAGCCGTGGGCCACCAGCCGCTCGAGGATCGCCCGCTTGATCCCAAAGTCGATCGCCACGACCCGGTAGGGGGTGGATGGGGAATCCATGGGGCGTTGGTCAAAATCGGCTGGGCAGAGGGCTTGCCATTGGTAAGCCTCAGCTGTGGTCACCACCGCCGCCAGGTTCAGGCCCGCCATCGAAGGGGCGGAGCGCACCCGCTCGAGCACCTGCTGGGGCGTACTGCCATCGCTACAGATGGCCCCGTTCATGGCGCCGGCCTCGCGCAGGTGCCGCACCAGGGCCCGGGTGTCGAGGCCGGCGATGCCGACCACCCCATGCTGCTGGAGCCAGGCGGGCAGGCTCTGTTCAGCGCGCCAGCTGCTCGGCCTAGGGGCCAGCTGGCGGGCGATCACGCCGCGCACATGGGGCCGATCCGCCTCCTGGTCCTGCTGATTAACGCCCGTATTGCCCAGCTCCGGGTAGGTGAAGGTGACCAGTTGCCCCTCATAGCTGGGGTCGGTGATGACCTCCTGGTAGCCGGTCATGCCGGTGTTGAAGACCACTTCACCGATGGCGCAACCGCGGGCCCCAAAGGCCTCTCCGCGCAGCACCAGGCCATCGGCCAGCACCAGCAAGGCGGCAGCTGGGTCGCTCTGCTGGGGGCCCTGCTGGGCCTCGCCTTGGGGGGATGGCGCCAATTCCATCAACATGTCCATTGAAACGATCATCACCCAAGGCTGGCCAATTCAGGAGGGCTCGGCTAGGGCTTGGCGCAGGGCCACCAAGCGCTGCCAAGGTTGGCCCGACGCCAAGCTGCTGCGGGCCCGGGCCACCCCATCACTGATGCGGTCCGTTAGCCCAGCGGCCCAAAGCACTAGGGCCGTATTGAGGATCACCACATCCCGCTGGGCGCCAGTGCCGCCGCCCTGGAGCACGGCCTCGAGGATCGCCCGATTCGTGGCGGTGTCTCCGCCTTGGAGGGCCTCCAGCGGGGCTGCCTCGAGGCCGAGGGCCTGGGGATCGAGCTCCTCGCTGCGCAGGGCACCGTTCTCCAATAGCCGCAGCTGGCTAGGGCCCGACAGGCTGGCCTCATCGAGGCCGCCGTGGCCATGGACCACCACAGCCCGGCCCTGGCCTAGCCGGGTCAGGGCGGAAGCCATGGGATCGAGCAGGTCAGGCCGCGCCACCCCCAACACCTGGGCATCGGGACGCAGGGGGTTGACCAGGGGCCCCAGCAGGTTGAAGACGGTGCGCACCCCCAGGCTGCGGCGCAAAGGGACCAGACCCACCAGGGCCCGATGCCAGCCCGGCGCAAACAAAAACGTGACGCCCGTCGCGCCCAGGGCGGCCACCACCTGGTCCTGGGGCGCGGCCAGGTTTAGTCCCAGGGCTTCGAGCACATCGGCGGAACCGACCCGGCCGCTAGCGCTGCGGTTGCCGTGCTTGGCCACGGTGGCCCCACAGGCCGCCGCGGTGAAAGCCACTGCGGTGGAGATATTGAAACTGTCGGCGCCGGAACCGCCCGTGCCGCAGGTATCAACCAACAAACGGTTGGGACGACCCGGGGGCAGGGGACAGGCCTCCAGCAACACCGACGCCATCGCGGCCAGCTCCTCTCCGCTGGCCCCCTTGAGCCGCAGGGCAGTCAGCAGGGCGCCGGTCTGAACCGGCTCAATCGTTTCCGCCAACCACCCCTGCATCAACTGGGCGGCCTGGAGGGCGGAAAGGGCTTCCCCGGCCAGCAACTGCTCCAGCAAGGGCGTCCAAACGGCTGGCTGCGTCACGGGAAGGGATCGAAAAAGGGGGGGTGCCCAATAAAAAGCCCGGGTGCAAGACACGCCGGGCCGAGTGATGGGGACTCCCCCACTATCACCCCGAATGGGCCGTTCTGAACATCGCCCGGGCTCTCGAGGGCCCAAACAGTGCCCCCCCAATCGCCTAGGGGCTGTCCTGATCCGCCGTGTCAAAGCCCGAACCCACTGCCTCAGCAACCGGTTGGGCGCCGGGCCGGTAGCCGCCGGCCCAAATCGCCCGGGTGCGCTGGTGCAGCTCCTCGCGGCTGAGGCTCCAGAGGCGCAGGGTCTTGGCCAGGTCATCGCGCAGGTCTTCGGCCCCCGGGAAGCCCTCGTAGCGGTTCAGCAACCGGGCCAGATCAACCAAGTGGCCTTCAGCGGGCACCTGCGCGGCCAGCAACTGGTCCACCAGGTCCCGATCTTTGGCATAAAGGGGATGGGCCTGCTGCAGCTCGGCCATGGCGGGATCAGGCGAACGCTTGCTGGGCCAGCTTGCCCTAGGCGAGCGGATAAGCCAGGCCTTCAGCCCCCAGCGGCAGCAGCCGGCGCCCTGTCCCCAGTCTGGACATGGGCTCCGTAGGTTGGCAGCACCTTGCCTAACCCCATGGCCGCCCTGCGCTTTGGCCTGATCCGGCGCTACCTCTGGCCCTATCGCCGCCAGGTGGGCTACGGCATGGCGGCGCTCGTGGTGGTGAACCTACTCAGCGCCAGCATCCCCCTACTTGTGCGCGGGGTGATCAACGACCTCCAGGGCGGTTTTGCCGAAAGTGACGTGCTGCGCAAGGCGGCCCTGATCGTGGTCCTAGCCACGGCGATGGCCTCGATGCGACTGCTGTCGCGCACCCTGGTTTTCGGCGTAGGCCGTCAGGTGGAAGCCAATTTGAAGCAGCAGATCTTTGATCACATGCTGCGCCAGGAGCCGGGCTGGATCCAGAGCATTGGCAGTGGCGAGGTGATCAGCCGCGCCACCAGCGATGTGGAGAACGTGCGCAGGCTGATGGGCTTCGCCGTGCTCAGCCTCACCAACACGGCCCTGGCCTATGCCCTCACCCTGCCGGCCATGTTGGGCATCAATGGCTGGCTCACCGTGGCGGCCCTGGGGCTCTACCCCTTAATGCTGATGACGGTGCGCCTCTTCGGCGGCCGCATGATGGGCCAACAAAGGCGCCAGCAGGAATCCCTAGCCCAACTCAGTGACCTGATCCAGGAGGACCTCTCCGGCATCAGCGCCATCAAGATTTACGGCCAGGAGAAGACCGAGCGCCAAGCCTTCGCCGAGCGCAACCGCAGCTACCGCAACGACGCCCTCAACCTGGCCCGCACCCGCAGCACCCTGTTCCCGTTGCTCGAGGGCATCTCCTCGGTGAGCCTGGTGTTGCTGCTAGCCCTCGGCAGCGGCGAATTGGGAAGCGGCCGCCTCAGCATCGGTGACCTGGTGGCCCTGATCCTTTACGTGGAGCGCCTTGTCTTCCCAACGGCCCTCCTGGGCTTCACGCTCAACACCTTCCAGACCGGCCAGGTGAGCCTGGAGCGGGTCGAAGAGCTGCTCTCTCGGGAACCCCAGATCCAATCGCCGCAGCATCCGGCCCCCCGCCCCAACGGCGGCAGGCCCGGCTCCGTGGTGGCAAGCCACCTGAGCGTGCGTTATGGCGGCGCCAACCGCGAGGCCCTGCGGGATGTGAGTTTCACTCTGGCGCCCGGGGAGCTGGTGGCGGTGGTGGGTCCGGTGGGCTGCGGCAAAACCACCCTGGCCCGGGCCCTGGGCCGCATGGTGGAGGTGCCGCCAGGCCAGCTTTCCATCGGCGGCTGCGATGTCACCAAACTGGGCCTCGAAGAGCTGCGCCAGCTGGTGGCCTTGGTGCCCCAGGAGGGCTACCTGTTCACGGCCAGCCTGGCGGACAACCTCCGCTATGGCGACCCGGAGGCCGGCCAGGACCGGGTGGAGACGGCGGCCGTTCAGGCTCGCCTGGCTGGTGACATCAAGGGCTTCCCGGAGGGCTACGCCACCCTTGTAGGAGAACGGGGCATCACCTTGAGCGGCGGACAACGGCAGCGGGCCGCCCTGGGCCGGGCCCTACTAATGGACGCGCCGATCCTGGTGCTCGATGACGCCCTCGCCAGCGTCGACAACAACACCGCGGCGGAGATTCTGCGCTCGATCCGCGAGCAGCAGGGGCGCACGATCCTGATGATCAGCCACCAGCTTTCGGCCGCCGCCGCCTGCGATCGGATCTTGGTGCTCGAGGACGGCCATCTCGTGGCCGAAGGTCACCACGATCAGCTGGTCAACCAGCCAGGCACCTACAAACGCCTGTGGGAACGCCAGCAGGCCGAACAACAACTGGAGACCGTTTAAAGCCGTCTGCCCGACCTGGCGCCCATCCCTGTGCCAAGAATGGCAGTAGCAGAGCCCATTGATCGGACCCGATTAATCGGGGTTCCAAAAAGCGATGGGCGGGACAGCTGCAGGTCGCCAATCGAGGTCCAGTTTCAAGTCTTGTTGAGCAACCGGATCGGCGGCACCGGAACTCGCTTAGCTACTCCCAGTTGCTGAACAGGCCCCATGGGGAGCGATAAGGGCTACACACTCCGCTGCACACTCACCTTTGGGGACATCTACGCCCAGATCCTGATCTGGATTCTGGTGATCATGGCCAGCCTGGCTGCTGGCCTGGCCCTGATGGGGGCGACGAAACCGGTGCTGGCCCTAGTGGGCGTCGGCCTAATCCTGGTGCTGTCGCTGCCCTTCCTGCTCTTCGCCTTCACCACAACCCTGCTCAACCACATCAGCTTTGAACCGACGAACTGACCAGAAGCCAACAAAGCGCAGCAGGCGCACCCAATACCAGCGCAAACGAACCGGCTAGGCGGCCGCACCAGCCGCATCAACGCCGGTTCAAGCCTTCCTAACCTTGGGGCCACTGCAACCCCATGGGCGTGTTCGGACTCTTCAGCGGCAAGACCGCCTCCAAAGCCAACCTGATTGCGCCCGAGGCAGCCCTGCCCGGTCGCCCCAACCCCATCGCCACAGCCGAGCGCCACGTTGTGCTGGGAACGGCCTTAAAAGCTCCCCTCAGCACGTCCCAACAGGAGGCCCTATTCGGCTGCGGCTGTTTTTGGGGTGCCGAGAAAGGATTTTGGCGCCTGCCCGGGGTCGTGACCACGTCCGTGGGCTACGCCGGCGGCTACACCCCCAATCCGAGCTACGAAGAGGTGTGCAGCGGCCGCACCGGCCATACGGAAGTCGTGAGGGTGGTTTGGGATGTCAACGCCATCGACTTCAGCGACCTCCTCAAACTCTTTTGGGAATGCCACGACCCCACCCAGGGGATGGGCCAGGGAAATGATCGTGGCAGCCAATATCGCTCGGCTATTTACAGTGATGAGCCGGCCCTGATCGCCCAGGCCCAGGCCAGCCGAGTCCACTATCAAGAGCTACTCAAGCAGGCTGGCTTGTCAGAAATCACCACCGAAATCGCCAGCGGCAACCCCTTTTACTTTGCTGAAACCCATCACCAGCAATATCTAGCCCGGCCAGGAGCCAGGCCCTACTGCTCAGCCCAACCCAGTGGCATAAGCCTGGGGAGCTTTGCCGGGGCCACCTACAAGCTACCCGCCCCAATCTGGAAGCATTACGACTGGACAGTTAGCCACTGCATCCTGCGGGGCGACAACAGCCCAATCCAGGGAGCCTGATTCCAGCCATGGTTCCCCTCTCCGACCGGGTCGTGGTCCTCGCCATTGCCTGCACCCTCGGTGTAGTCGCCGCCCTGGTTTTTTGGTTCGTGCGGCTCCATCCCGCCCAAGAGGTTCCCCTGCTGTGGCGAGACTCCCCCAGCCTGGAACGCCAACCCTTGATCAAAACCTGACGCAGGCCTGCTCGTCACCCTTGCAGGACAATGGCGCAGCGCCTGTCGCGGGGCTCGCTCCCGCCCCCTGACTCCGTAGTCACTTTGGACCCAAACCCGAGCCCGCCAGAGCAGCGCCTGCCCCCCCGGCAGCTCCATCCCCTACCGAAGGGGCTGATAGAGCTCTACGGGCTGCTGGCGGTCCTGTTCGTTTTGGTGCCCGAATGGATGGCGGGGGGGGCCCTGGTGGGCTTCAAGGAAGGCCGCGATGGCAGTCAGCTGCCAGTCACGGCCTCGGCTTGGCGCCGGGTGCCGGAGCTGCGACTAGCCGCCATGGGGCTGGCAGAACTGCGATTGCTGGCCAAGGCCCTACGCATCCAGGGCTACGCAAGCCTGCGCCGCGACCGACTCACGGTTCAATTACTCAAACGGCTGCAATGGCTCCAGAGCCTGCCGGCCTGGCTACGCCGGGGCTGAGTTTGCCCCGGAAAGACCGGCAAGATCAAATCCAAGCCCCTGGACAGGGTTTGGCGCTGTGATAACTTCGTTTTGCCGGGGCGTAGCGCAGCTTGGTAGCGCACCACTTTGGGGTAGTGGGGGTCGCAGGTTCAAATCCTGTCGCTCCGATTCAG
>JAEMQZ010000037.1 GCA_016463595.1 Synechococcales cyanobacterium SupBloom_Metag_052
GGGTTAGGGCCCTTCAGGCTCTGGACCTGGCAGACACCACAGGGCTAAACCGCCGCCGCGACCTCGCGCTGCCAGCCACTGCCTGGCGGCCAAGCCCTGCCCGTCCCCATCTTGTCCCCGGGCAATCAGGGCAAAGAAGGGAAGCTTGGCCGGTTCGGGTTTGGCGATGGCCCGATCGAGCAGCTTGAGGCTGCCCAGCTGCAGCTGCAACCGTTCAAACCAGAACACCAGTAGGGGGCGGCGCCCCTTGAGCTGGCCCTGGCCGCTGAACTCGAGGCTGAGGGCGCCGAGGCTGACGCGATTGGCCAGCCGCAGCTGGCCGGGGCTTGGGCCCGCTTCGATCCGTAATTGGGCCGCCAGGCTGCGCAGCAGCCAGGAGCTGGCCGCGGCGGGCTCGTTCTGGCCCTTGGGCCAGGTTTGCACCAGCTGCCAAGCGCCGAGTAGCTCTTCGGCTTCCAGGCCCGTGCCGAGGGATCTGCTGCGCCTTTCCAGCTCCAACAGGGCCTCGGCGTCTGGCAAAAGCGATGCTTGTGGCTCAGGGGCGTGTTCCATCCCCCCAGCATGCAGGCCTGGTCCCTCGGCTTGGCCAGTGAACCCGACGCTTGGGGCCCGATCGGCTAGGGGCCGGAGCGTTTGTTTTTGGCCAGGCTTCAGCCGAGCACGGGGGCGAAGGCGAGTAGGCCGCCCGCTAGGGCCAGGCCGAGGGCCAGCCGCTGGCTCCAGATCGCCGCTTGCTTGCGCAGCACCAGATAGCTGCCACCGGCCACCAGGGTCGAGGCGGCCAGGGCCCCGATCCACCAGCTGCTGGCACCGATTTCGGTGGGCACGGCCTGGCCGTGGAGCATGGCGTGGATGGCGACAGCCGTTGCAATCACGGAGCCGGCCAGTCCCAGGCCTGCGTTGGCGTTGGTGGTGGGGCTGCTCTGGCTGCGAAGCACCAAGGCGGCAACAGCTGTGATTGCTAGGGCGGCCAGCACTTCGGCTGCGGGCAGGCCGCCGCCCAGGCCGCCGTACAGCCCACCGGCCAAAGCCCCGGCTAGGCCCCAGAGCAGCAGTTGGGCGGAAAGACTGGCGGCGGCGGCGCCAACGCCAAGGAGAAGCAGCAGATGGTCACTGCCCAGCAGGGGATGGAGGAAGCCACTTCCAAGGCCACCACCAGAGATGCCATGGGCGGCGGCCGGTTGGCCTGAGATGACCACCGCCAGGGCGACGATGGCCACCATGGGGGCCAAGCCACGCAGGGGCAAACGGCTGGTGCGGGCGTTGGTGTGGAGTGGCGCGTTCATCGACGATCCCGGTCCACGCCGGGGTTGAGGGGAGTTGGAGCGGCGAGCGTTCTGACTGGGGGTTGGGCCCCTTCACAGCTGCGGGACAGCGCCGGACTTGCACCGAACTTTCCTCGTTGCCTTGCCAGGATGAACCTGGAAAACCGCTCCGCTCCAGTTTGCCTGGGTTTTGGGCCTTTGGCCGTACTGGATGAACATTGCCGCGGTTCCGGCCATGCTTCTGGCACCGGCCTTGGGTCAGGCCCCCAGCTGAATTGGATCTGGCGTGGGGAATGGGGCTGTTGGTGGTGGACCTGCTCCCCCAAAGGCGCCATCGCCATCCGAATCATGGGTTGGTTGCTTGTTAACCCCTGAGGAAATCGAGGGATCCCGCAAATTTGGTGCTGGGATCCCTTGGGCTGACAAATTAATTTTAATTGGCCCCTAAATAATTGGCCTGAGATCGCTTTGGCTTCAAGCTGAAAATCTTGCGTATTTGAAAAGCCGGTGACTGGATTTGAACCTGCGACCTACTGATTACGAATCAGTTGCTCTACCACTGAGCTACACCGGCATCTTCAGCAAATTAGCATTCGGGTCGAACCTCCGGTCCTTGCATGGCTCCCCGATCGTCCGAGCCCCTGGATCCGGCCCTGCGGTCCAAGTTGCTGCTGGAAGCTAGAACCCCTTGGCGAGGCCTGCGGCGTGCCCTGTGGCTGGCCCTGAGCGCCTCGTCAGCCATTGGCTTGGCCACCATGGCGATGCGTGCCTCCAGTGGCTCTGAGGTGCCCGGTTCAGACCTGCTGATTCAGGTCGTTGCCCTGGTCGTCTTCGGAGGGCTGCTGCTCGTCGATCGCCATCGGGATGGCAACGGCCCGCTCGCCGGGGATCGGCGTGGTCCCGATCGGGACTGAGGAGGCTGGTGCCGAGATGGGCTCAGGCGGAGGGGTCTGGGCTGGGTCCTCCTTGGGCGCTGGCACTGGCTCGACAAGCTGATTAGCCCCTGCCGCCTGGCTGCTCAGCAGGGGCAGGAGCAGCAGCGGTAGCCCCAGGTTGAGGCGCCTGTCCTGTCCCTGGGTCTGCACCCCCTTTTGGGGAGCAGGGGCGTCCCCAAAGGGGATGGAACGCGTTAGTAGCCAGATTGCTTGCACAAGCTGGTGCCACTGCCAAAGCATCAGGGCCAGCAGGGGTGCACATATCAGGAGCACGACCAGCCGCGGCGTGGCGGCCAGGGGCGAGAAGCTCCAGGCAATGCCGGCCTGACGATCGGTCCACCAGACCAACGCCAGCAAGGGCAAGGTGCCTGCCGCTGCGCCTAGGCGCAGCGGCAGGCTGGAGGGCAAGGCACTGAGGCGCAGTTGCAGCTCGCGCCGGCCCCGTAGGGGCACCTGCACCAGCAACAGCGACCAGGGATCGGGGGGCAGGCGCCACATCAAAAACGCCGGTAGCAAGACCCCCAAACCCCAACAGAAAAGGCGCTCCACCAGGGGAAAGGGACCGGGATCGCCGCCGGCCAGCAGGAGCAGCAGGCCAAGGGCCTCCAGGGGCCAGGCCGCCAGCCCCAGGAGCTGGACCCAAAGCAGGGGTTCCCTGCTGGCGGTGGCGCCCTGGAGGCTGGTCACGCTCAGGTGCTGAGGGTGCGGCGCTGGGTGACCAGCTTGTAGGCCTCAACCCGGTCGCCTTCCTTCCAGTTGGCGAAGCGATCGCAGCCAATGCCGCACTCGAAGCCCGTGGCCACTTCCTTGACGTCGTCCTTGTTGCGCCGCACGGAATCGAGATCGCCTTCGAACACCTTCTCCTTGCCACGATGCACGCGCACCTTGCAGTTGCGCTGCAATTTGCCATTGGTGACATAGCAACCGGCCACGGCGCTCTTGCCGATGTTGAAGACGGCTCGCACCTCGGCTTCGCCCAGGATTTCCTCGACCAGCTCCGGCTCCAGCAGGCCTTCCATGGCCATCTGGATGTCTTCCAACAGTTTGTAGATGACGTCGTAGTCACGCACATCGACGCCGGTGGCATCGGCAGCCCGCCGGGCCCCGGAGGCCATGGAGGTGTTGAAGCCCACCACCACGGCGCCAGAGGCTGCGGCCAGATCCACGTCCGTTTCGGTGATCTCGCCCGGGGCGGAGAGCAACACCCGCACCTGCACTTCGTCCTGGGGCAGTTGTTCGAGGGAGCCAAGGATGGCCTCGACGCTGCCCTGCACATCGGCCTTGAGGATGAGGTTGAGCTCTTTGAGGTGGCCTTCGCTGGCCTGGCCCGACATCGAGGCCAGGGAGACCCGGCGGGAGGCCATCTGTTGGGCCAAGCGGGTGGCGCGGGCCTCGGTGGCCCGATCCCCCACCACGGCCCGTGCCGTTTTCTCGTCGACGTAGACCTCGAATTCGTCACCGGCGGTAGGCACTTCGCTGAAGCCCAGGGCTTCCACAGCGCAGGAGGGTCCGGACTCCTTCACCCGTTTGCCGGTGTCGTCCATTAACGCCTTGACCTTGCCGAGCACATGGCCGGCGGCCACCACATCGCCAGCCCGCAGGGTGCCGTTCTGGATCAGCAGCGTGGCCACCGGACCCTTGGCCTTGTCGAGGTGGGCTTCAATCACGGTGCCCTTGGCCATGCGGTCGGGGTTGGCCTGCAGGTCCTCCACTTCGGTGACCAGCAGGATCATCTCCAGCAACTTGTCGATGTTGAGACCCTTGAGGGCACTCACTGGCACCATCACCACGTCGCCGCCCCAGTCCTCGGCCACGAGGCCCTGGCCAGAGAGTTCCTGTTTGACCCGCTCGGCAGAAGCGCCTTCCTTATCGATCTTGTTGATCGCCACCACGATTGGTACCTCGGCGGCGCGGGCGTGGCTGATCGCCTCCAAGGTTTGGGGGCGCACGCCGTCATCGGCGGCCACCACAAGCACGGCCACGTCGGTGACCTTGGTGCCCCGGGCGCGCATGGCGGTGAAGGCCTCGTGGCCCGGGGTGTCGAGGAAGGTGATCTTGCGGATCTCCCCGGCATGGGGAATTTCCACCTGGTAAGCGCCGATGTGCTGGGTGATGCCCCCGGCTTCGCCGGCGGCTACCCGGGTTTTGCGAATCGCGTCGAGCAGGCTTGTTTTGCCATGGTCGACGTGGCCCATCACGGTGACGACAGGCGGGCGACGGATGAGGTGAGCTAGATCGCTCTCCTCGATCATCTCGACGGTCTTCTTGGCCGCTTCCTGGACGTCGTCTTCGAGTACGGGCACACCGAACTCTTCGGAGACGGTCTCGATCGTGGACAGGTCGAGGGTCTGGGTGACCGTGGCGATGATCCCTTTGAAGAAAAGGCTCTTGATGATCTCGGAGCTCTCCACGCCCAGGCGGTCGGCTAGCTCCTGAACCGTGAGGTTGCCCTCCGGAACAATCAGCATGTCGGGCCGCACCTGCTTGGCCTCGCGGGAGGCGCGCAGTTCCATGGCGCGGCGGCGTTGGCGCTGACGGGTGGTTTCCTTCTTGCGCTTGCGCATGGCCGCCGTCGGCTTGACGGCCGCCACGGGACCCCGCTTGGGCTTCATCGGCCGCGCCAGGCTGGCCTGCAGCACTAGGGCTTCCTGTTCGCCCGCAAACCCGCCGGTTTCGGCGGTGAGGGCATCATCGTTTTCGCCGATGATGTGCACCTTTTGGCGCTGTTTCTGGGGCGAGCGGCTGCGCAGGGCCTCCAGCTTGGCGCTGTCGTCCCAGTCGGGCCGCCGGGCTTTGGTACTGCCAGGGGGTTGGGGCGTGCGGAAGCCCGGGCGCCTCGGTGCCGAAGGCGGCGTGGCGGTGGGCCGCACCGGTGCATCGGCGGTGCCGCCGGCCTCCGTGGGGCCGCCGGGGCGGCGAGGCGGCGCAGCGATGGGACGGGCACCGGGCTTATGGAGCTGCATCAGCTCGCCCGGGGCCACGGGTTTGCGCATGCCTTGGGGCATGCCGGGGCGGATCGGACCGGGGGGGGCAGGGCGGTTGCCGCCGGCGCCAGCAGGGCCAGCCGCATCACGGCGGATGGGTTTGCCCACCAATTCCAGGGGGATGCCCTCGGGACGGCTTGGTGGACTGCCCGGTTTGCCGGGTTGGCCGAGCCGGATCGGGGCCCCGGCCCGAATTGGTGGTGCAGCGCCCGGCCGAACGGGGGCGCCGGGGCTGGGCCGCTGGCTCAACGAGGGCCGACCCGAGGGGGGCGCCGGGCGGCTGCCGCCACCACTTGGGCTGGCCTGGCTGGGTTGGCCTGGTTGGGGCCGGCCCACTAGCTGGGGTTTGGCGCCAGCGCCACTGGACCTGCTCACCGGGGTGGTGGGCCGCTGGGGTTGGACAGTGGGCCTGGCCGGTGGGGCACTTGACCTGGGCGCTGGTGCCGTCGAGCCCGGTGGTGTTGGCCGGGGGCTTGTGGCCGGGCGGGGCGCCGGCGTTTCCGGTTTACGGGGGCTGGGTGCCGGGCCGCGACTGACAAGCGTCTGGGCCTGGGGTTGGCCAGCTCTGGCCGGTGCTGGGGGTGCATCAGCCTTGGCCTTAGCCGGGGCAGCAGCAGCGGGTTTGGTGGCAATCAGGGTGGGTTTAGCCGGGCCCGCAGGCTTGGCGGCCCCAGGGGCGGGCTTGCTAGCGATCACGGCTGGTTTGGTGACGATCACCACTGGCTTGGCCGGGGCTGCTGGCTTGGCCGGGGCAGATACCTTGGCCGGGACGGCTGGCTTGCCAGCCAAGGCGGGCTTGCTCGCCATGGCCGGTTTGGTGGCGACTACCTCCGGTTTGACCCCAGGCGGCTTGGGGGATGGGCGCGCGGCTGCTGCTGGCGCCTTGGCTGGGGAGGCCGCCGCTGGTCGGGCAGGCGCGACCACTGGTGCCGCCGCCTGGCTTTCCCTTTCCGGGGGCTTGGGCGGGGCGGAGGGCCTGGGTGGCGCCACCGGCGCCTTTAGGGGGGCCACCGGCGCGCTCGCAGCGGCTGGGGCGGCGGCCTGGGGAGCCGCAGGACTGTCGCTGGTCGAGGCTTTCTTCAACGAAAGGATGGCCTTAGGGGGTTCGCTGGGCTTGACGGGGCCCTGAGCAGCAGGCTTGCCATTGCCCTTGATGAGGCCGCGGATGGCAGCGGCCTCGTCATCGCTGATCGAGCTGCTGTGGCTCTTGGCAGCAATCGACAGCTTGTCGGCGGCTTCGAGCACGTCCTTATTCTCCAGGCCAAGGTCCTTGGACAGCTCGTAAATCCGGACTTTGCCGCTGCTGGTCATTCAGGTCTCCAATCGGTCAGGGCAACAGGTGCCGCCGGGTCCTACGCGCGGTAAGACCACTATTCATCTTGCCTCAGCGCCCGATGGGCTGGTACTGGGCAGCCGACCTTCGAGGGCGGCGTAGATGGAATCTGCAACCTGGCAGCGCAGGGCCCGTTGCAGTTTGCGGCGGCGTTTGGCTTCGCTCAGGCAATCCTGGCGAGGACAGAGGTAGGCCGAGCGGCCCATCCCCGCATCGAGGGCGAGGCTTCCGTCTTGGAGGCGGACCACCCGCCAGAGCTGCTGACGATCGAGCAGTTCCCGGCAGGTGACACAGCGCCTCAGGACGGGCTTTCCCTTCACCGGGCCTCCGCCAGGCCAGGGGCCCCGTCCTCAGCGGCGAGCTCGGCGTCGGATTGGGCGTTGGTTTCAGCCTCCTCTCCCGGGGGCTCTACAGCGGTTTCGCTGCCCATCTGGGATCCATCGCCCTCGACTTCAGCGTCGACTGGCTCAAGGGCGGCGGTTTCGCCGGCCTCTTCGAAAGGAGCTTGATAGGTGTAGCCGTCGCCGACATACTCTTCGTCATCCTCGGGCAGGGGATAGAGCTCGCGCAGGCGGGCATCCTCCTCAGCGCGGGCGGCCTGCTCCACGGCTAGGCGGGCTTCGGCTTCGGCCTGCAGGGCCTCATCCTCCTGGCGCAACGCGATCAATTCGGCCACCTTTTCGTCTTCGCTGGCCTGGTCGTATTCGCTGCTGTTTTTGATGTCTAGTTTCCAGCCGGTCAGCCGGGCGGCCAGCCGCACGTTCTGGCCCTCGCGGCCAATCGCCAGGCTGAGCTGGTCGGGGGGAACCAAAACATGGGCGTGCTGGCCTTCGGGATCCACCAGCCGCACCATGTCGACCCGGGCGGGGCTGAGGGAGTTGGCGATGTACATGCCGGGGTCGGGGGACCAGCGGATCACGTCGATTTTTTCGCCGCGCAGCTCATTGACCACCTGCTGGATGCGCGAGCCCCGGGCTCCGATGCAGGCGCCCACCGGATCCACTTCCCGTTCAACGCTGTCAACGGCCACCTTGGTGCGGGGGCCGACCGAGCGGGAGGGGGGATTGGCTTCCCGGGCAACGGCCACGATTCGCACCGAGCCTTCCTGAATTTCGGGAACCTCGTTCTCAAACAGATACACCACCAGGCCGGCATTGGACCTGGAGATAAACAATTGGGGGCCGCGCCGTGCCACCTCACTCACCTCCTTGAGGAACACCTTGAAGGTGGCGTTGGCCCGGTAGTTGTCGTTGGGCAGTTGGTCGCGGCGGGGCAGTTCTGCCTCCACCTCCGGACGGCCCAGGCCCGAGCTCACCCCCATGATCACCGACTGGCGCTCGAAGCGGATCACCCGGGCCGTCAGCACGGGATCCTCCAGGTCGGCAAACTCCTCCTGGATCATGCGGCGCTGCTGGTCCCGCAATTTCTGGGCCAGCACCTGCTTGGTGGTGGATGCGGCCATGCGGCCGAAATCGTCTTTTTCAGGGGTGACATCGAGCACGACCGTGTCACCGATTTGGGCATCCTCGGCGACCTGCTGCACTTCGGCCAGGGCAATCTGGTGGTCGTCGCTTTCGACCTCTTCGACAATGATCTTGCTGGCCAGCACGCGATAGCCCTCTTCATCGAGGTCGAGGGCCACGTCGAAGTTGCTGAAGTAATCCTCTTCAAATGGATCTTCGCTGATGCCCAGATAGAGGGTGCGTCGGTAGCGTTCGTAGCCCTTGAGCAGGGCCTCCCGCAGGGCCGCTTCCACCACCTGGGGAGGCAGCTTCTTCTCTTCGCTGATGTCCTCAATCAGATTGGTCAGGCCAGGGAGAAGAACCAGTGCCATTGGTCGGTTGCGCGGGGAAAAGGAATTTGAGAAGTGAAAGGAAGGGTGCCGGCTGGCGGGCGTCCCTCAGTCTTGAGAGGGGGTGATCAGTTGGACACTGAGCACTTCGGAGCGGGGGATGCGGATGGTGCGCCCCTTGACGTTGAGGTGCAGGTGGTCGTCATCGCGCTCCAGCAGAAGCCCTTCCCGCTGGCTTTCGACACCCTCGGGATCGCGCCGGTGGACCTCGATCGGGAAGCCGCGAAAACTGCGGAAATCCCGCTCCTCCTGCAGCAGCTCACTGACGCCCGGGCTGCTGATCTCAAGCACGTAGGCCTGTTCGAGCAGGCCACTGGCCTCGATCGCATCACCGATGGGACCGCTACAGCTGGCGCAGTCGTCCAGGTTGACATCGCTCCCATCGGCCCGGCGCAACTGAATCACCAGGGTCATGGGGATCCGCTGGTGGAGCAGCTGGCCGCCCCAGAGTTGGAAACCCAAGGAGGCAGCCACCTGGCGGGCCAGGCCGTCCAACTCGGGGGGAAGGGTATCGGCCAAAGCCAAGACAGGGACAGCAGGAGACGGGCAGCCCGTCCGGCATCTGCAGTGATCTGCCCTGCCCACCCCCGATCCCGCAGCATCACAAGGGCTTGGGGAGGTCCTTAGCCCAAGGGCGAAGGAACAAGGGTGTGGAACGGTGATGCCCGCCGGGCACATCAGCAACCTACGTGATGGCGTGGAGCCCTAAAGGGGCCCCCCGGGGTTACGGGCGCCCAGTTCCACGGCGGGGGGTTCGGCGAAGTAGTCACTGCTTTGGACCTCGCCGCGCAGGCTGGGGTCCTGGTTGATGCAACGGGCAAGCTGGTCGTCGCTGTGTAGGAACTGGCAGACCCGCGCCCAGAGCTTGGCCCGGCTGGCCGGGGCGCCCTGGCTGAAATGGACGAGGTCCGTGCCGCCAGCCATCCCCTGGATGTCCACTTGGCAGAGGTTGCAGCGCACGCGGGTGCCAGGGGGGATGGCTGCCATGGCAGGGGAATTGGGATAGCAAAACCTAGGCCTCCGGGCCATCACCCAGTCGGTTGTGGTGTGGTTTGTAGGGGCGCCCTGGCCGCCCTTTGCTTGCCCTCGATAGCCTGCAGCTCCTATCTCTGGCCCGCCGTGCCCCCTTCCAGGCGCCTGACCTTGCCCAGGGCGCGGGCCGGGCTTCTCCCCGTTCTGGCCCCCTTCCTTGCCCCGGTCCTAGTGGCTCTGCTGGTGCTGACCGCTCCTATCGGGGCCGCCGCCTGGGCCTTTGAAGCGGTTCCCGCCGCGGCTCCGGTCCCTCTGGCCGCCAACCCTGCGGGCGAGCCCCCCCTGGCCAAGCCCCGCAGTTTTGTGGCTGAAGCAGTGCAACGGGTGGCGGCCTCGGTGGTGCGGATCGATACGGAGCGCAACGTGCCCCCCGGGGGCCTGGATCCGGCCTTCAGCGACCCCCTGCTAAGGGAGTTGTTTGGCGATCCCTCCTCCCGTTCCCGGGAGCGGGGCCAGGGCTCCGGTGTGGTGATAGATCGCCAGGGGCTGGTGCTCACCAATGCCCACGTGGTCGAGGGCGTCGACCGGGTCGAAGTGACCCTGGCCGATGGCCAGCAGGTGGATGGCAGCGTGCTGGGTACCGATCCGGTCACGGATCTGGCCGTGGTGCGGATCGAGCCTGTGGCAGAGCTGCGCGCCGCCCCCCTCGGCGATTCCGAAGCCCTGGAGGTGGGTGACTGGGCCATTGCCCTAGGCACCCCCTACGGCTTGGAGCGCACCGTCACCCTGGGCATCGTCAGCAGCCTGCACCGCAACATCAACAGCCTGGGCTTTTCCGATAAGCGCCTCGAGCTGATCCAGACCGATGCGGCGATCAATCCCGGCAACTCGGGCGGCCCCTTGATCAATGGGGCCGGCGAGGTGGTCGGCATCAACACCCTGGTGCGCTCCGGGCCTGGGGCGGGCTTGGGCTTTGCCATTCCGATCAACCTGGCCAAGGAGGTGGCTGGCCAGCTCGGCCGCGGCAACAAGGTGGTCCATCCCTACCTGGGGGTTCAGCTGGTGCCGCTCACGGCCCGCCTGGCCCGGGACCACAACCGTGATCCCAATGCCCTGGTCACCCTGCCAGAGCGCGATGGTGCCTTGATTCAGACCGTTTTGCCCGATAGTCCGGCCCAGCGGGCGGGTTTGCGTCGCGGCGATCTGGTGGTGGCCGCCGCTGACCAGGCGGTGGCCAATCCGGCCCGGTTGTTGCGTCTGGTGGAGGCTTCCCACATCGGCGAATCCCTGGCAATCACGGTGTTGCGGGGCGATCGGGAGCTGCGGCTGACGATCCGGCCGGAGGCCTTGCCCGCTGCCAGCTAAGGGCGATCCCGGCGGCCTCTCGCCTCGCCCCAGATGCCCCTTGCCCTAAACACGGCGCTTGCTACGGTCACGGGCCTTTCCGACCCCGGTGATGGCTGATCTGCAGGACCGCATGAAGCAGGCCGTGGCGGAGGCGGCGGTGCAGCAGATCCGCGACGGCATGGTCGTGGGCCTGGGCTCCGGCTCTACGGCGGCCCTGATGATCCAGGGCCTGGGCGCCAAGCTCCAAAGCGGTGAGCTCAAGGACATCACTGGCGTCACCACCTCCTTCCAGGGGGAAGTGCTGGCGGCCGAACTGGGTATTCCGCTCAAGAGCCTCAATGCCATCTCCCGTATCGATCTGGCCATCGATGGGGCCGATGAGGTCGACCCGGATTTCCAGCTGATCAAGGGCGGCGGCGCCTGCCATGTGCAGGAAAAGCTGGTGGCCCGCCGCGCCGACCGCTTCGTGGTGGTGGTGGATGCCAGCAAGTTGGTGGAGCGCCTCAACCTGGGCTTCCTGTTGCCCGTGGAGGTGCTGCCCGGAGCCTGGCGTCAGGTGCAAGCTGAATTGGGGGAGCTCGGCGGCGATGCCCAGCTGCGCATGGCCGTGCGCAAGGCCGGCCCGGTCGTCACCGACCAGGGCAACCTGGTCCTTGACGTGCGTTTTGCCGGCGGCATCGCCGATCCGGTGAGCCTCGAGCAGACGATTAACAACCTGCCCGGCGTGTTGGAGAACGGTCTGTTCGTCAACATCACCGACCAGGTGCTGGTCGGTGATCTGGTCGATGGTGTCCCTGGCGTGCGGGAGCTGGGGCGCCGTTGAAGGGGCGCCTGAGGCGCCCTCAACCCGCTGCCTCCCTGGACTGGTCTTAGCCCTCCAGGCGCAGCCGCACTGATTGGGCGTGGCTATGGAGCCCTTCGCTGTCCGCCAGGGTGACCACGGCAGGACCGGTGGCCTCCAGGGCCTGGCGGTTGAAGTGGATCAGGCTGGTGTGGCGCAGGAAGGTTTCCACCCCCAGGGCGCTGGCGAAACGGGCCGTGCCGGAGGTGGGCAGGGTGTGGTTAGGGCCGGCCAGATAGTCGCCCACTGCCTCCGGGCTCCAGGCACCTAGGAAGATCGCCCCCGCGTGCTCGATGCGCTTGGCCAGGGGTTCGGGCTGCTCCACCAGCAGTTCCAGGTGTTCGGGCGCAAAGCGGTCGCTCAAGACCGCCGCCGCCTCCAGGTTCGGGCAGACCACCACCAGACCCCAGGCATTCAGGGCTGCCAAGGTGATGGCGGCCCGGGGATGGTGGGCCAGCTGGGCTTCAAGGGCTGCCGGCAGGGCAGCCGCCAGGGCCTCGCTGGTGGTGAGCAGGATGGCTGCCGCCAGGGGATCGTGTTCCGCCTGGGCCAGCAGGTCGGCGGCCACCTGGTCAGCCCGGGCGCTGTGGTCGGCGATCACCAGCACCTCGCTGGGGCCTGCGAGCGAATCGATCGCCACCCGGCCATAAACCGCCTTTTTGGCCAGGGTCACGTAGAGGTTGCCAGGGCCAGTGATCACATCCACCCGCGGGATCGTGGCGGTGCCGTAGGCCAGGGCTGCGATCGCCTGGGCGCCGCCAACGCGGTAGATCTCGTCGACGCCGGCCAGGTGGGCAGCCGCTAGCACCGTGGCGTTCACCTGGCCATCGGGTCCTGGGGGTGTCACCATCACCAGCCGCTTAACGCCGGCCACCCGGGCGGGCACCGCATTCATCAGCACGGTGCTCGGGTAGGAGGCCCGGCCGCCGGGGATATAAATGCCCGCCGTCTCCACGGGGCGCCAGCGCCGGCCTAGCCGTTCGCCATGGGGGCCGGTCAGATCCAGATCGCTGGGGAGTTGGATCTGGTGGAAGGCCAGGATGCGTTCGTGGGCGAGTTCTAGGGCCGCTTTGAGGCGGCTGTCGCACTGGTTCCAGGCGGCCTGGAGCTGCTGGAGAGGGATGCGCAAGGGATCGGGACGCACCCCATCGAAGCGCTCGCTGAGATCGAGCAGGGCCCGATCCCCTTCGGTGCGCACCTGGGCGAGGATGGCGTCCACGGTTTTGATGGCCGCTTCCGCCTGACCGCTATTGGTGCGATCGGCGATCTGGTCCAGTCGCCTGGCCGCCGCGGCCAGATCGCTCAGCACTTCCAGCTCCAGGGCGGCTGCCCCAGGGGTTCTGCCGCTTGGATGCAGGGAGGGGCTGGCGGCCACGGCGCTGGAAGGGTTGAACGGCATTTCAAGTTAAGTCCAAGCCTTCTTGGATCGGGCTAGGGGGTAGGATCTTCGTTTGCTGATTCAGCGCAGAAACCGCCTGTGGCCAATAACAAGTCCTCGAAAAAACGCATCGAGGTTGCCGAACGCAACCGCGTGCAGAACCGCACTTACAAGTCGGCTGTGCGCACCCTGATCAAGCGCTGCTTCAGCGCCTGCTCGGCCTTCAGCCAGGCGCCTGGCGATGACGCCAAGGAAGCCGTTCAGGCCAGCCTGAACGCCGCCTTCAGCAAAATCGACAAGGCGGTGAAGGTTGGTGTCCTGCACCGCAACACCGGCGCCCACCAGAAGGCCCGACTCAGCACGGCCGTCAAACAGGTGGTCGAGCCGGCTGGCGCCCCCCAGGCCTGATCCGACTTCCCGCACCTGCCCCAAGGGCCCGACCGTGACCCAGGCGCATCCCAAGGCCATGTCCCAGCCGACCGCGCTGGCTGCTGATCCCAATGGCCAGCTGGCTGGTGATCCCAGCTTCAAGTTGGTAGACAGCCATTGCCACATCGTGTTTCGCAATTTTGAGGCGGACCTTGATGCGGTGGCCCAGCGATGGCGCGACGCTGGAGTGGTGCGCTTGCTCCATGCCTGCGTCGAGCCGTCTGAAATTGCGGCGATCCGGGCCCTAGCTGATCGTTTCCCGGAGCTGCGTTATTCGGTGGGGGTTCACCCCCTCGATACGCAGCACTGGCATGACCAGACCGCCCAGCAGCTGCGCCAGGCAGCCCTGGACGATCCTCGGGTCGTGGCCATCGGGGAACTGGGACTGGATCTGTTTCGTGAGCAGAACCTGGAGTCCCAACTGGCCGTGCTCAGGCCCCAGTTAGATCTGGCCTGGGAGCTGGACTTGCCAGTGATCATCCATTGCCGGGACGCCGCAGATGCCATGCTCCAGGAACTGGGCCACCGCCAGGCCCAGGACCGATGTCCCCGGGGGGTGATGCACTGCTGGGGCGGAACCCCGGCGGAGATGGAGGGCTTCCTAGCCCTGGGTCTGTACATCAGCTTTAGCGGCACGGTCACCTTTGCCAAGGCTGAAGACACCCACGCCTGCGCCCGCCAGGTGCCTTCAGACCGCTACCTGGTGGAAACCGATTCCCCCTTTCTGGCCCCGGTTCCCCGGCGGGGCAAGCGCAATGAGCCCGCCTACGTGGCCGCCGTTGCCGAACGGGTGGCAGTGCTGCGGGGTGAGAGCTTGGCTGCGGTTGCCGCCCAGAGCACCCGCAATGCGAGCAAACTCTTCGGTCCGGCCTTTGACAGTGTATGATGTTTTATTGGTTTGCTAACCAGTGCGGTCTTCTTCGTGTTGCTGCCTGGGCCCTGCACACCCCCGATCCCCATCTGGTGCTTTGTCTTTGCGTTGGATTTCGTCGTCAGCAGGGTTGATCAGAGCTCTGCCGGTCTAGGCGCAGGCGAGCTGTTCACTCAGTGGATCGCCCGTTACTGCGCTAAACAGCTTCGATAACGTCATTATTTCCTTCGCTGACGCCCGCAAGGTCAGCGTTTCCCCACCTTACAGTTCCTGCAGGTTAACGCATGAGCAGCGCGATCCAGGTCGCCAAGACCGTTACGTACCTCCCCGATTTGGTCGAGGTGCAGCGGGCAAGCTTCAAATGGTTCCTGGAGAAGGGGCTGATCGAGGAGTTGGAAAGCTTCTCCCCGATCACCGATTACACCGGCAAGTTGGAGCTGCACTTCATCGGTAGCGAGTACCGGCTGAAGAGGCCCCGCCATGACGTCGAAGAAGCGAAGCGGCGCGATGCCACCTTCGCTTCCCAGATGTATGTGACCTGTCGCCTGGTTAACAAGGAAACCGGCGAAATCAAGGAGCAGGAAGTCTTCATCGGCGAGCTTCCCTTGATGACCGAACGGGGCACCTTCATCATTAACGGCGCCGAGCGTGTGATCGTTAATCAGATTGTGCGTTCACCCGGCGTCTATTTCAAGGACGAGCAGGATAAGAACGGCCGTAAAACCTTCAATGCAAGTCTGATCCCTAACCGGGGTGCTTGGCTGAAGTTTGAAACCGATAAGAACGATCTGTTGCACGTTCGCGTCGATAAAACCCGCAAAATCAACGCCCACGTGTTGATGCGCGCCATCGGTCTGTCCGATAACGATGTGCTCGACAAGCTGCGGCACCCTGAATATTATCAGAAGTCGATTGAGGCGGCCAACGACGAGGGCATTAGTTCAGAAGATCAAGCCCTACTGGAGCTCTATAAAAAACTACGTCCGGGTGAACCGCCCTCGGTGAGTGGTGGCCAACAGTTGCTGCACAGCCGCTTCTTTGATCCCAAGCGCTACGACTTGGGCCGCGTCGGTCGCTATAAGATCAATAAGAAGTTGCGGCTCACGATTCCCGACGCGGTACGCACCCTCACGCCGGAAGATGTACTCTCAACGATTGATTACCTGATCAATCTCGAGCTCGATGTGGGCGGCGCCTCCCTCGATGACATCGACCACCTCGGCAACCGCCGTGTGCGCTCAGTCGGCGAATTGCTGCAAAACCAGGTCCGTGTTGGCCTCAATAGGCTCGAGCGAATCATTAAGGAGCGGATGACGGTCGGTGAGACCGAATCCCTCACTCCTGCCCAGCTGGTAAACCCCAAGCCCCTGGTGGCGGCGGTAAAGGAGTTCTTCGGCTCCAGCCAGTTGAGCCAGTTCATGGACCAGACCAACCCCCTGGCCGAGCTCACCCACAAGCGCCGTATCAGCGCCCTCGGCCCAGGTGGTTTGACCCGGGAGCGGGCTGGTTTCGCCGTGCGCGATATTCACCCCTCCCATTACGGCCGGATCTGCCCAATTGAAACGCCTGAAGGTCCCAATGCAGGCCTGATCGGTTCCCTGGCAACCCACGCCCGGGTCAACGAATACGGTTTCATCGAAACCCCCTTCTGGCGGGTTGAAAATGGCATCGTCATCAAAGAAGGCGATCCGATCTATCTTTCCGCCGACCTGGAGGATGAGTGCCGCATCGCCCCAGGCGACATCCCTGCCGATTCCACCGGACGCATCACTGCTGAACTGGTGCCGGTGCGCTATCGCCAGGACTTTGAGAAGGTGCCCCCTGAGCAGGTGGACTATGTCCAGCTCTCACCGGTTCAGGTGATTTCGGTGGCTACCTCCCTGATTCCCTTCCTGGAGCACGACGACGCCAACCGGGCCCTGATGGGGTCCAACATGCAGCGCCAGGCTGTGCCCCTGCTGCGGCCAGAAAGGCCTTTGGTGGGCACGGGTCTAGAAACCCAAGTGGCTCGTGACTCGGGCATGGTGCCAATCACCACGGTCAACGGCACCGTGGCCTATGTGGATGCCACCGCCATCGTCATTCGCGACGAGGCCGGTGTGGATCACAACCACTACCTGCAGAAGTACCAGCGCTCCAACCAGGACACCTGCCTCAACCATCGCCCGATTGTCTCCCTGGGCGACCAGGTGATTGCCGGCCAGGTACTCGCCAATGGCTCGGCCTGTGAGGGTGGTGAGATCGCCCTGGGGCAGAATGTGTTAATCGCCTATATGCCTTGGGAGGGCTATAACTACGAGGATGCAATCCTTGTTAGTGAGCGTCTTGTTCAAGACGATCTCTACACCTCGGTGCACATCGAGAAGTATGAAATTGAGGCCCGCCAGACCAAGCTCGGACCTGAGGAGATTACTCGGGAAATCCCTAATGTTGCCGAGGAAAGCCTGGGCAGCCTCGATGAAATGGGCATTATCCGTATCGGTGCCTATGTGGAATCTGGTGACATTCTTGTAGGCAAGGTGACGCCCAAGGGCGAATCAGATCAGCCGCCGGAAGAGAAGCTGCTCAGGGCCATCTTTGGCGAGAAAGCCCGCGATGTTCGTGACAACTCCCTAAGGGTGCCCGGCACCGAACGGGGTCGGGTGGTGGATGTGCGCATTTACACCCGTGAGCAGGGCGATGAATTGCCGCCGGGAGCCAACATGGTGGTGCGGGTCTATGTGGCCCAGCGTCGCAAAATCCAGGTGGGCGACAAGATGGCCGGCCGCCACGGCAACAAGGGCAT
>JAEMQZ010000115.1 GCA_016463595.1 Synechococcales cyanobacterium SupBloom_Metag_052
GGGATTCACCAGGCTCAGGGCCAGGCTCGCCGTCCCCCGGGGCCGGGCTCCCTGCTTCCGTCTCTGGTCCGGCCTCCGGCTCCAGCGGGGCATCCTGGCGGGCCCGGCCCAGGTTGCGGATCAGTTCGGCCGGGCTGGTGCCATCCAGGAAGCGGCGGAAATCGGCCTGGTCTTCGGCGTCGGCTTCAGCATCGACGGAGATCGAGGCATCGGCCACCACCTCCTCCAGCATCCAGATGCCACTGCCGGTGCGCAGGGCCAGGGCGATCGCATCACTGGGGCGGGCATCGAGCTCGCTGCTCTCGCCGGTCGCGGTGCTGAGCTTCATCACGGCCCGGAAGGTGCTTGCTTCGATCGTGTTGATCACGACCCGGTCCAGGCTGAGGCCGCCCAGCTCCAGCAGGGACACCATCAGGTCGTGGCTGAGGGGCCGTGGTGGTGTCTGGCCAGTGAGCCCGGCCATGATGTTTTGGGCTTGGGCTTGGTCGATCCAGATCGGCACCTGGCGCCGGCCAGAGGGATCCCGCAGCAGCACGATCGGGCTGCGGCTGGCGGCATCTAAGGCGATTCCGGCAACGCTCATCTCGACCATGGACCTTGCTGGCGAGCCCTCTGCCCGATTATGGCCAGCAGTGGGGGGAAGGGCATGTTTACCGGTCTGGTCCAGGCCGTGGGGCATTTAGGGCGATCGCCGGGCGGGGTGGAGGTGCGAATCGCCGCCGGCGCCGGTCTGGATCCGGCCAGCCTGGCCCTGGGCGACAGTGTCAGCGTTGATGGGGTGTGCCTGACGGTGGCCTCCCTGTTTCACCAGGGGTTCCGCGCCGACGTCAGCGGCGAGACCCTGGCGCGCACCACCCTGGCGGCCAAGGCGGCCCGCCAAGGGGCCGTGAACCTGGAGCCAGCGTTGCGTCTGGCCGATCGGCTCGGCGGCCACCTGGTTAGTGGTCACGTCGATGGCCTAGCGGAGGTCGTAGCGATCGAGCCCCGCGGCGCCTCCTGGCACCTGGCCCTGCGCTGGCAAGAGGCCAGCTACGGCCGCTACATCTGCGAAAAAGCGAGCGTGGCTGTCAATGGCATCAGCCTGACGGTGGCGGGCTGCGAGCCAAACGGCGCCCTGTTCTGGATCGCCGTGATTCCCCACAGTTGGAGCAACAGCACCCTGGCCCACCTGCGGCTGGGGGAACTGGTCAACCTGGAGGCGGATCTGTTGGCCAAATACACCGAACAACTGCTGCGCAGCGGCAGCCTCCGCCCCGGAGCCGCAGCCACCCCAGGGCTAGCGATCACCCCGACCTGGCTAGCGGAGCAGGGTTGGGGCTAAATACCCCTGGCCGCACCCTTGGCTGCGCCCTTGAGCTCGGGCCCGAGCGGACGGGTCAGGGCTCAGGCCACCTCGCCGGCGGTCTCCTGATCGGCTTCTCCGGCCAGGAGGGCGCTGGCGGTAGCGGCATCAATCGGCAGCAACCAGATTGCGCCGGTGTCCTGGTGGATTTCGATGCGGAATTCGGCGCCGGGTTCCAGACCCATGCGCCGGGTATAGGCATGGCCGATCAGCAGGTTGCCATTGCCATGGACTCGGGTGCGGAACTCGGCTTGGCGCCCCTTGATGCCCGATCCGGGCTTGCCGCCGCCACTGGCCTGGGAGGGCAGGGCATAGCCCTTCGCCACCACTAGGGCCCGGTAAAAGCTTTTCTTAAGGAGACGTCCGCTTGGACCCACATAGCCACAGGCTCGCGCAATCTGATCTTCGGGCCGATTGCTAAGCGAACGGGCCTTTTCGAGCAAGGCCTTGCCTTCGAGCATCGTGCTTCCAGGAACATGCTGGGGTTCAGCCATCAGCCGAAGATCGCGTCAAGTCTTTGGGCGATTCTGCGGCTGCTGCGCTGAAGCGGCAAGTGCATCGAGGCCGCTGAAAGGAAATCGGGATGAATCGCCTCAGAGCAGATAGAGAATTCCGTAGAGCAACACCCAGATCCCATCAACGAAATGCCAGTAGAGCTCTGTGGCCTCCAGCGGAAACAGGTTGGCCCTGGTGACGCGGCCACCTTCGCGGCTCTGCCACCAGATGATCAGGATCATCAGGCTCCCCAGGGTCACGTGCAGGCCATGGAAACCGGTGATTGCGTAGAAGGTGCTGGCGAACAGGTTGTCGGTGAGGCCAAAGGGCAAGCTGAAGTACTCGACCATCTGGCCGCCCAGGAAGGTGAAACCCAGGGCGGCCGTCACCAATAGCCAGTTGCGACAGGCCTGGGTCCGGTCCTGGTGGATCGCCTTAGCGGCCCGATGGAAGGTGAGGCTGCTGAGCAGCAGCAGGATCGTATTGACGGTGGGCAGGACCAGCTCCAGCTCGTAATTGCCCCCTTCAGCCAGGGGATTGACGGCCCGGAAGGTGAGATAGGCGGCGAAAAAACCGGCGAAGGTCATGCCATCGGCCACCAGGAAGGTGGCCAGGCCAAACAGGCGGAAGTCGCCATGGCCCTCCTCGGCCCCATGGCCGGCCTGGGCGTGGTGGCTGACTTCCGCCCCCTGGCTAGCCCCGGCATCAGCAACGGACAGGTCAGCTGCCAGGGCCGGAGACGCGGCGCTGGGACTGATGGGGCTTGGGGCGGAGGAGCTGGTCATGGCAGGGGCCTGGAACGGATGGTCAACGAAGCGGGGCTTGGCTCGGGCCCGGGTTCAGGGGGAGCTGGCGCCGACGGCCTGGGGCTCGGGAGCCTCTCCGTAGCCGTAGGGATGGGTCACCAGGGGGGCCGGACCCTTCCAGTTCTCCACCGGCGGCGGTGAGCTGGTCAGCCATTCCGGCGTGAGGGCCCGCCAGGGGTTGTCACCGGCCTTCTCGCCGGCAAAGGCGGAATACACCACGTTGATCAAGAAGGGCAAGGTGCTGATTGCCATCAGCAGGGCGCCCACACTGCTGACCTGGTTAACAAAGGTGAACTGGGGGTCGTATTCGGCCACCCGGCGCGGCATGCCGTTGAGCCCGAGCCAGTGCTGGGGGGCAAAGCAGAGGTTGAAACCGATGAAGGTGAGCACGAAATGGAGCCGGCCCAGGGTTTCATTGGCCAAG
Organism: Synechococcales cyanobacterium SupBloom_Metag_052; assembly: GCA_016463595.1. Classification (GTDB taxonomy): domain Bacteria; phylum Cyanobacteriota; class Cyanobacteriia; order PCC-6307; family Cyanobiaceae; genus BAIKAL-G1. The sequence goes on from JAEMQZ010000115.1 coordinate 3,068, forward strand.
CGACCCGTGAACTTGGGATACCAGTGGTAGACCGAACCAAAGATCACAAATACCGTGCCGCCGTACACGATGTAATGGAAGTGGGCGACCACGAAGTAAGTGTCATGCACATGAATGTCAAAGGGCACCTGGGCCAGGGCCACCCCGGTGATGCCGCCAAACACGAAATTGAAGATGAAGCCACAGGAGAACAGCATCGCCGAGTTGAGGGCGATCTTTCCTCCCCAGAGGGTCGCCAGCCAGTTGAAGAACTTGATGCCGGTCGGCACGGCAATCAGGGAGGTGGCGATCGTGAAAAACAGGCGCATCCAGGGGGGCGTCCCACTGGTGAACATGTGGTGGGCCCAAACCACCAGGCCTAACACCACAATCGCCAGGATCGAATACACCATGGTGATGTAGCCGAACAGGGGCTTGCGGGCATGCACCGGCAGGATCTCGCTGACCAGGCCAAAGGCCGGCAGCACCATGATGTAAACCGCCGGGTGGGAATAGAACCAGAAAAGGTGTTGATACACCACGGCATTTCCGCCCAGGGCCGGATTGAAGAACCCGGTGTGGGCAATGATGTCGAAGCTGAGCAGCACCAGGGTGCCGGCCAATACAGGGGTGGAGAGCACCACCAGGATGCTGGTGCCCAGCAAGGCCCAGCAGAACATCGGCAGTTGCAGCATTTTTAAGCCTGGACGGCGCAACTTCAGAATCGTGGCGATGAAGTTGATGCCGCCAAGGATCGAGCTACTACCCAGCAGCAACACGCTGAGGATCCAGATCACCTGGCCCGAGGCCGGTGTGGTGAGACTCAGGGGGGGATAGGCGGTCCAGCCCGACTGGGAGGCGCTGCCGATGAAGTAGCTACTAATTAACAGCAGGCCCGCCGGGGGTATCAACCAAAAGGCCACCGCATTAAGCCGGGGGAAGGCCATGTCCCGGGCCCCCACGTAGAAGGGAATGAGGTAGTTGCCGAAGGCCCCATTCACCACCGGCACGATCCAGAGGAAAATCATCACCGTGCCGTGCAGGGTGAGCACCTCGTTATAGGTTTCCCGCGGCATGAAATCCGACAGGGGCGTGAGCAGCTCCGTGCGGATCATGCCGGCAAGGGCGCCGCCGACAAAATAGAACAGGAAGCCACAGACCAGGTATTGCAGGCCAATGACCTTGTGGTCAACGCTGAAGCTGAAGTAACGCAACCAGCCCTGGGGCTGGAGGGGGGCTTGGG
>JAEMQZ010000116.1 GCA_016463595.1 Synechococcales cyanobacterium SupBloom_Metag_052
GCCCGACGGTGAAACGGCTCAATCAGACCGATTCGAGGGTGGTCAAAGGCACGGTGACCAACTTGTCCCAGTTGCCGCCCTCAAACAGCACCGCCGCCCGGGAGCCACTGATGCGTTGCACAAAGCCCCGATAACCGTCGTAGATGGAGCGTTGGTCGCGCACCACCACGGTGGAGCCCGGGAGGATCGGCAGGGTATTGGCCATGGGAGCGCCTGGTCGTGGGGCCATGATCAAGGCTAATGGCCCAACCTGGATCCATGGCGCAACAGGCCACCAATCGGACACCGGATGATCCGGCCCGGCCCCAGGCCAAGCAGCCCAGCAGCCCCCAGGGGGCCGGGCCCGCTGACGACCCAGGCGAGTTACTGGAGGTGGGCCGGCTGGTGTCAGCCCAGGGCCTGCAGGGGGAACTGCGGCTCAATCCGCTGAGCGATTTCCCCGAACGCTTCACGGTGCCTGGCCGGCGCTGGCTGCAGGGCCGCACGGGGCCTGCCAAAGCGGTGACCCTGCTGAGCGGCCGCCAACTCCCCGGCCGGGAGCTGTATGTGTTGCGGCTCGAGGGGGTCAACGATCGCTCCAGCGCCGAAGCCCTGGTGGGGCATGCCCTGATGGTGCCCGCCAGCGACCGCCCCCCCCTGGCCGAGGGCGAATTCCACCTGCTCGATCTGGTGGGCCTGGAGGTGCGCCTGCTGGCCGATGGCCGCGTAATTGGCCGGGTCACCGACCTGCTCCATGCCGGCAACGACCTGCTGGAGGTGGACCTGGCGGCGTACCCAGAGCCGGGCCAACCCGGGGAAGCGGCCAAGCCAGCCGGCCCGACCAAGCCACGCCTGATCCTGATCCCCTTCGTGGAGCCAATCGTGCCTGAAGTGCACCTGGCCGAGGGCTGGCTTGGCATCACCCCCCCACCAGGCCTGTTGGAGATCTGAGCGGCCAGGCCTCACCCCTTCCTTGAGCACAGGCGCCTGGTCGGGGGGTTCGGTTGAATGGGGGCACTTCAAGCACCCAGCCCGTGGCTGATCCGGCGACAGCCCAGACCTCCCTGGTGCCTGTGATTCTCTGTGGCGGCACCGGCACCCGGCTCTGGCCCCTATCGCGGGCCAGCTATCCCAAGCAGTACTGGGCCCTGGCCGGCAACGGCGACGCCACCTTGTTGCAACAGACCCAGCAACGGCTGGAGGGGTTGGCGAATCTGGCGGCGCCCCTGCTGATTTGCAACGAAGACCACCGCTTCATCGTGGCCGAACAGATGCGCCAGATCGGCACGGAGCCGGCGGCGATCCTGCTCGAACCCATGGGCCGCAACACGGCCCCGGCCGTGGCGGTGGCGGCCCTACAGGCCACCGCCAACGGCGCCGACCCCCTGCTCCTAGTGCTGGCCGCCGACCATGTGATCCGCGATGCCGAGCGCTTCCGGGCCACGGTGGCCGCCGGCGTGCCCGCCGCCCTGGCCGGCCAGCTGGTGACCTTCGGCATCGTGCCAACGGCGCCGGAAACGGGCTACGGCTACATCGAGGCGGCCGAGGCCCTCACCCCTGGCAGCGGCCCGATGGGCGCCCCGGCGGCGCCGGTGCCGATCGCCCGCTTCGTCGAGAAGCCGGATCGGGCCACCGCCGAGCAATTCCTCATCTCCGGCCGCTTCACCTGGAACAGCGGCATGTTCCTGTTTCGCGCCAGCGCCATCCTGGCGGAGCTAGAGCGCCTGGCCCCGGAGGTGGTGAGCGCCTGCCGATCGGCCCTGGAGCAGGACGCGGCTGACCTCGATTTCCTGCGCCTCGAGCCCGCCGCCTTCGCCGCCTGCCCAAATGTGGCCATCGACGTAGCCGTGATGGAGCGCACCAACCTCGGGGTAGTCATTGCCCTGGAGGCCGGCTGGAGCGATGTGGGCAGCTGGAGCGCCCTCTGGGAAACGGCCGACCAGGACAGCGACGGCAACGTGCTGCGCGGCCGGGTGATCAACGAGGGCTCGCGCAATTGCTATCTGCGTAGCGAACACCGGTTGGTGGTGGGGCTGGGCGTGGAAGACCTCGTGGTGGTCGAAACCGATGACGTGGTGCTAGTGGCCCACCGGGACCGGGCCCAGGATGTGAAGACCGTGGTGGGCCTGCTGGAGCAGCAGGGGGCTCCTGAGGGCAAGGCCCATCGCCGCATCTACCGCCCCTGGGGCTCCTACGACGGCGTCACCGAAGGCGAGCGCTGGCAAGTGAAAAAGATCGTGGTCAACCCGGGTGCCAGCCTGTCGTTGCAGATGCACCACCACCGGGCCGAACACTGGGTGGTGGTTCAGGGCACGGCCATGGTCGAGAAGGACGGTGTGGAAGCACTGGTGGGCGAAAACCAGAGCACCTACATCCCCCTGGGCTCCAAGCATCGCCTCTCTAACCCCGGGCGAATCCCGGTGGAGCTGATCGAAGTGCAGAGCGGTCCTTACCTGGGTGAAGACGACATCGTGCGCTTCGAAGACCGCTACGGACGCAGCAGCTGAGCCCCCTAAACCAGCTGAGCCAAACCCGCCGAGAAGGCCCTATTCCACCGTGACGCTCTTGGCCAAGTTGCGGGGTTGATCGACATCGAGGCCCCGGTGGGCAGCAATGTGATAACTGAGCAGCTGCATCGGGATCACGGTCAGCAGCGGGCTGAGGAACTCATCGATCTCGGGCACCGGCAGCAAGGTGTCGAAGAGGTCGGTATCGGGGCCCTGGGGGGCCACGCCAATCAGCTGGGCATCGCGGGCCTTGGCCTCCTGGGCATTGGAGAGCACCTTCTCGAACACCAGGCCCGGCATGGCGATCGACACCACCGGTACCCGGGCCTCCAGCAGGGCGATCGGCCCATGCTTCATCTCGCCGGCCGGGTAGCCCTCGGCGTGGATGTAGCTGATCTCCTTGAGTTTGAGGGCGCCCTCCAAGGCAATCGGGTAGTTGATGCCCCGCCCCAGAAAGATCACGTCCTGGGTGTCGGTGAACAGGTGGGCCAGGTCGGCGCAGCGCTGGTCGTGGTCAAGCACCAGCTGCTGCAGCTGGGCCGGCAGCAGGCGCAGGCCCGCCACCAGGGAGCGCAGCTTGGCGGGCCCATGGACGCCGCCGCCGCGCCGCTCGGCAAAGGCCAGAGCCAGGCCGTAGAAGGCCAGCAGCTGGGCCAGGAAGGTCTTGGTGGCGGCCACGCCCACCTCGATGCCGGCGCCGATATCGAGGATGTGGGGCACGAGCCGGCCCAGGGAGCTTTCGGGGCGGTTGGTGATGCCAAGGAGTTTGGGCGCGAAGGCGGGATCGGCCACCAGCAGGCGCCGCTCCTGCTCCATCAACAGGGCCGCCAGGGTGTCGGCGGTTTCGCCCGATTGGGTGACGCCGATCGTGAGGGTGTGGGGGCCCAGCGGCGGCGGCGCGTAGCGAAATTCGCTGGCATAGAACACGGAGGTGGGAATGCCGGCCAACTGCTCGAGCAGGTAGGCCCCCACCAGGCCCGCATGGCGACTGGTGCCGCAGGCCAGGATCTGGATGCGCTCCACCCCCTCAAACACGGACTCATCGAGGGGCAGGGCCACTAGGGGAGAACCAGCCGGGTTGCCGCCGCCGCTCTCGCTGCCTAGCTCGGGCAGGTGCCGGGCCACCCACAGGGCTGCCGTTTCCGACTGCTCATGGATCTCCTTGTGCATGAAATGGCGGAAGCTGCGCTTATCCGCCACGTGCTCGGTGCCCGTCAGCAGGGAGGGGTTGCGCTGCTGGCGGACCCCTGCGCCGTTGTAAAGCTCGATCCCCAGGGGGGTTAGCAGGGCTACCTCACCGTCTTCCAGGGGCAGGATCGTGCGGGTAAATCCGGCCAGGGCCGGGGTGTCGCTGGCGCAGAGGAATTCGCCCTCGCCCAGGCCGATCAGCAGGGGTGCCTGGCGGCGGGCCACCACCAGGGCGCCCGGCACCGCCGCCCAGACGACGGCCAGGGCATAGGCCCCCTGGAGCTGGGGCAACACCAGCTGCACCGCCTCCAGCAGCAGGCTGCCACTGGCGACGCGACCCTGGGCCTGCAGGGAAGCCAGCTGGCGGGCCAGCAGGTGGGGAATCACCTCCGTATCGGTGTCGGAGCGGAAGACGACGCCGCCGGCCTGGAGCTGCTCGCGCAGGTTGCGGTAGTTCTCGATGATGCCGTTCTGAACCACGGCCACCTGGCCGCTGCCATCGAGGTGGGGGTGGGCGTTGCGCTCCTCCGGCTTGCCATGGGTGGCCCAGCGGGTGTGGCCAATGCCGCAGTGGCCCGGCGCGCCCAC
>JAEMQZ010000038.1 GCA_016463595.1 Synechococcales cyanobacterium SupBloom_Metag_052
ACCGAAACCTTCACCAACGACCTGATCCAGGCGATCCGCAAGGACGGCATGCAGGCCTTCCGCGACCGCTACCGCGCCGCCGATTTAATTTTGGTCGACGACATCCAGTTCATTGAAGGTAAGGAATACACCCAGGAAGAGTTCTTCCACACCTTCAACGCCCTGCATGAGGCTGGGCGCCAGATCGTGATTGCCAGCGACCGTCCCCCCAGCCAGATTCCGCGCCTTCAGGAACGGCTGATCTCCCGGTTCTCGATGGGCCTGATTGCCGATATCCAGGCCCCGGACCTGGAAACCCGCATGGCGATCCTGCACAAAAAGGCGGAGCAGGAACGCATGAGCCTGCCTAGGGATCTGATCCAATATCTTGCCGGCCGCTTCACCTCCAACATCCGCGAACTGGAAGGGGCCCTGACCCGGGCCGTGGCCTTCGCCTCAATCACCGGCATGCCGATGACGGTGGAATCGGTAGCGCCCATGCTCGATCCCACCGGGGTGGAAGTGGCTGTCACCCCCCAGCAAGTGCTCGCCAAGGTGGCCGAAGTGTTCGGCGTGGCGGTGGAGGATATGCGCAGCCCGAGCCGCAAGCGGGCCGTGAGCCAAGCCCGCCAGGTGGGCATGTATCTGATGCGCCAGGGCACGAGCTTGAGCCTGCCGCGCATCGGCGAAGCTTTCGGCGGCAAGGACCACTCCACCGTGATGTACGCGGTTGTGCAGATCGAGAAAAAATTGGCGGCCGATCCCCAGCTCGGACGCCAGGTGCAGCAGGTCCGCGACCTGTTGCAGATTGATTCGCGCAAACGCAAATAGTCTGATTCGGCGCCTACTTGGCCGGCAACCAGTGCGCCTGGCGGATCGGTTTGGCCAGCAGCTTCAAGCTCAAATTGGTGCCATCGATCAGCGCGGGAACCGCAGCCAGGCGCCCTGACTCGGGCAGGAGCCACAGAAGCAAAATCAGCACCATGGCAATCAATGGCCAGGGATTGGTTACTGAATAGGACTGCATAGGATTACGGGGTCTTCCACGCCAGGCCATGGCCCCGCCGGTCGCCGCAGCAGGCCTTAAGGACAAGCAGGAGCGGCTGCTGGAGCAACTGCTAAACGCGGACACGGAACTGACGGGCCAACAGGTCCATGCCCTGTTGCGCCAGAGCGAGCTGCCGATGGGCCTGGCCACGGTGTATCGCCATTTGCGCCTGCTGCAGCAAAAGGGTCTGGTGCGCTGTCGCCACCTCCCCAACGGCGAGGCGCTCTATGCCCCGACGGAGCGGGATGAGCACCACCTCACCTGCGTCGACTGCGGAGCCACCACCCTTCTGGAGCAATGCCCCATGCCCGAGGTGCACCTCCATGGCGAGCAGGCTTCCGGCTTCCGGTTGCTCTTCCACACCCTGGAGTTTTTTGGCCTTTGCAGCGCCTGCCAGGAGCGGCAATCCCCCTAGCGACAACAGTCGACCTGCAGGCGAGAACGGTTATCATTTCGAAGCGAGACCGGTGGCTTGCCCCGCTGCCGCTCCCGCTTCCCTGGTGGTTCCTCCTGTGCCCAAGCCCCCTTTGCGGCGTTTCAACCCGGCTGTTTTAGCCCTGGCAGCCCTGGGGCCGGCCCTAGCCCTAATGGCTTGCGGCCCTAGCCGGAGTCCGGAGGTGGTGGCCGCCGATGGGGTGCTCTGCGACCTCAGCCAGCGGCTCGCCGGCAGCGACCTCCAGGTGGCCTGCCTGCTGCAACCCGGCGACGACCCCCACCAATTCCACCTCACGCCCCAACAAAGCCAGCAACTCAAAGGGGCCCAGCTAGTGCTGGTCAACGGCTATGGCCTCACCCCAGCCCTGGAGAAACAAACCCGGGCGCTGGCCGTAGCCGAGCAGGCCGTGCCGAATAGCCCCAAGCTGGAGAATCCAGCCGAGAAGCATGCATCCGGCCTGGAGAGCCCCAGGCCGGATGCCGACAACCATGCCAAAGAAGGCCACAGCGAAGAAGGCCCCGGCCATGGTGACCGGGATCCCCATGTCTGGCATGACCCCGCCCAGGCAAGTGCCATGGCACAGCTGGTGGCCCAACAATTTGGAGCCCTCAAACCGCAAGCCAGCCAAGCCATTGCCGCTCGGGCGGCGGCGATGGTGGCCCTGCTCCAGCAGCTCGATCGCTGGAACCGCCTGCAGTTCGCCACCATCCCGGACCAGCCCAGCCCCCTGGCCACCAGCCATCGCGCCTTCGCCAGCCTGGCTCGGGCCTACGGCCTGCGCGAATTGCCCGTGGTGGATTCGCTCAGCAGCAGCCAGAACCTGCGGCCCCAGGCCTTCGCCGCGGTGATAGCCCAGCTCAAGCGCGAGCGGGTGACAATGCTGTTCGCCGAAAGCCTGCCTCCTAGCAAGTCACTGCAACGCATTAGCGCCCTCAGCGGCGTGCCGATCGCGCCAGCCCCGCTGGTGGCCGATGGCCTGGCCAAGGGGGCTGGCCTGGCCGGGGCCCATGGCAGCCCAGCCCAGGACAGCAGCCTGGTCGCTACCCTCACCGCCAACACCTGCCTAATCGTCAACGGCCTCAAGGGCCGCTGTGACCAGGCTGGCCAGCGCCGCCTGGTTCAGCAATGGGCAAAAATTAAATAATCCCAAGCTTGGGCAATAAACACAAACAGAACCATTTACCAACATCAACAATGAAGATCAAGCTCCTTAGCGTCAACTCAACTCTGGCATTGATAGCACTTAATGCCAGCCCAGGCAATTGCGACACGCTCACCAATGCGAATCTAGGCAAATACTCCAACCAAACGCAGTCAACCAGTCTCACACAGTTTTCGGATATTCAGCCAACCGACTGGGCCTACCAATCACTCTCCAATCTATTCGAACGCTATGGCTGCGTGGCTGGTTATCCAAATGTAACCTTCGAGGGCAAGAAATCAATCAGCCGCTTTGAAGCAGCCGCCCTGTTGAACGCCTGCCTAGACCGCGTCTCCGAGGCGAGTGATCAACTGAAAAAGCTGACCAAGGAATTCGAAAAGGAACTTGCGATTCTCAAAGGACGTGTAGACGGACTCGCATCCCGAGTAGGCAGCCTAGAGGCCAGCCAATTCTCTACAACAACGAAACTTTCAGGTCAAGCCACCTATGTCCTTGGCGCTAACATCTTCAGCGGCAATGCCATCAATACGCAGGCAAACACCGTCAACTTGAGGGATGGAAGCCCAATCAACCTGCCCAATGCAACAACCCTTAACTACGACCTACAGCTGAGCCTTGACACCAGCTTTAGCGGCAAAGACCTCCTAAAAACTATCCTACGAGCCGGCAACTTTGGAGCAAGCGCCTTTGGTGGCTTTCCAGAAGGGCTGGGTCTTTCCACCCTTGAGATAGCCTTTGAAGAAGATGCCGGAGCCAACATCATTGGGATCGACAAACTTTACTATCAAGTGCCCTTGGGCCATGGCTTTACAGCAACAGTTGGCCCTCGAGTGGGCCAGGAAGACATGCTTGCGTTATGGCCAAGCGCCTACCCTGCAGACACAATTCTGAACGTACTCACCCTCAACGGCGCACCAGCTGCCTACAATAAAAATCTAGGCTCCGGCGCTGGTCTTTGGTGGCAACAAAATGGCTATAGCGTCAGCGCAAACTATGTCGCTAGCCGTGGCAACATCGCAGCCCAGGGCGATCCTTCGGACACAACTGGAGGCTTAGGAAGCAAAAGCTCCGGGGCAAGCGCAAGCCTTCAGCTTGGATACGCAGCTAACCAGTGGGGACTGGCAGCAATTTGGAGCCAAATCCAGCCATTGACAGCCATTCCAGGCAGCACTCCATTAAGCCAAACGAGCATAAATAACACCAACAGCCCGGCCACGACCAATGCCTTTGGCCTCAGTGGCTTCTGGCAGCCCTTGTCAACAGGCTGGTTGCCATCAATCAGCCTCGGTTGGGGCTTCAACAGCAGCTCTTACCAAACGGAACAACCAGTTGCCAGCGTCAATACAAGCCAATCCTGGATGGCAGGCCTGCAATGGAGAGATGTGTTTGCCAAAGGAAACGATTTTGGCATGGCCGTAGGCCAACCCATGTTTGCTACCGCCTTGACAGGCTCTGCACTCCCTGATGACGGTAACTTCATCTGGGAATGGTGGTACAAACTACAGATCTCCGACAATATCACCGTGACGCCTGCCTTAATTTACCTAAGCAGACCCCTAGGACAAAGCACCCCAACTAGCCAAGTCTTTAGCCAGTTCGGCGGCCTTGTCAAAACAAGCTTCAGGTTCTAAAGGCATGAATGAACAAAACAGATCTATGGCCCTGCCCTATCTCCTGGCACTGGGATCATCTGTCAATGGCGCACTGGGATCAAGCCCCTCCAACTCGCCGGCAAACACCCGGCTAGCCGTGATGTCTTCAGCCTCAATCGTGATCAGGTCCCGCTTGGTGAGACCCGAGCCCATGGCATTGAAAAGCCGATTGGCTTGGCGCATGCGGGCCCGATCAATGGCATTGCGGATCGAACGGGCATTAGCAAAGAAGGGCAACAACATGCGCCGCTGGATGTATTCCGCAAAAACCACTGTGGCCTCCTCACTGAAACGGTAGTTCTCCTTTGCCAGGATTAGCTTTGCAATGGCCAACAATTCCGGAACATTGTAATCCGGGAAATCGATATGATTAGCTACACGGGAAGAGAGGCCGGGGTTGGATTGATAAAACACATCCATCCGGTCCTTGTAGCCGGCAAAGATCACCACCAGATCCTCCCGATTAGCCTCCATCACCTGGAGCAGGATCTCGATCGCCTCAGCGCCATAGTCCCGTTCATTTTCAGGGCGATAGAGGTAATAGGCCTCATCAATGAACAGCACGCCACCCATCGCTTTTTTAAGCATCTCCCGGGTCTTCGGGGCCGTGTGGCCGATGTACTGGCCAACCAGATCATCGCGGGTGGCCGTGACCACATGGCCCTTGCGCACATAGCCAAGCCGATGCAGGATCTTGGACATGCGCTCGGCCACGGTCGTCTTACCGGTGCCCGGCCGACCGGTGAACGACATATGCAAGCTAGGGGCCGTAGTCGCCAGACCCACCTGCTTGCGGGCCCGCTCCACCACCAGCAGGGCGGCGATCTCCCGGATCCGGGTCTTCACCGGACGCAGGCCGATCAACTCCTGATCGAGCTGGTCGAGCACCTCTTTGACATGGCCACCCTCGTAGGCGGCTTTGAGATCAACCGGGGTCAGGTCGTCGCTGATGGCGTCAGCCATTGCCTCGGGATCAGAGCAGCCCATCAATCGCCACCGCAAAGGCCTGATCGACCTCACCGATGGCGCCATCCTCCGCTTCGGAGCGCAGGGTGATATTCACATAGGTGCGACCAAAGCTGATATCGGGAAAGCGGCTTTGCTGCTCCGAGAGCGTGTTAAGGCGCTCCAAAAACACCCGGGTGGCTTCGTACTCACTGAATTCGACGCGGCGTTCAAGCCGATCGGGGCGGGGTCGCTGGGTCCAGGGCTGCTCCATGGCTTGAATTTAGAACTTCGTGGGCTTGGATCTGGGGTCTGGGATCAGGAAGCGGCACTGAGGCAATCGGTGCGAGCCAGGGCAAGCCGGCTAGCCCAGGCGCGGGCATAGGCCTGATTGGCGGCCTTGGCCTCGGGATCACTGCTACTAAGCGGATAGGCGAAGGTGCCGGCGATGGCAGCATTGGTGACGCAGAACATGGACTTCTGGAAGCTGGCGCAGATCTTGACGCGCACATCCCCTTCGCCGCGGCTGCGCTGCAGGTACCAATCGTGCAGCGCTGGCGGAAGATGGCGATACATGTCCTGCATCAACAGGCTGGGGGGAATGCCGGCCCCCATGGTGGGCAGGGGATCGGCGAACAGGGCGCCGTAGGCGAACTGTCCCTGATCAGGCGAGATCTGCTGGGCCTGGGCGTTGAAGCTGACCGTGCCCAGGAAGGGCATACCCCGCAGAAACACCGCTTCCACGTAGGGAACGGCCACATCGGCCAGGAAGGTCAGGCCGGCCTCGGGCGGCAACACCCAGAAGGTCTGCTGGCCGACCGTCACCGCGTAGGTGATCGGCTGGGCTGCCGCAGCCACCAGGCCCTGCTTGAGGAAGTCCACCACCTGGGCAATCGTCGCGACCCGTCCGTCCCGTTCGGCAGCAGCAAGGTCGATGAACAGATCACTCATCACCCGCCAGAACTGGCCCAGGGCATGGGTGGTAGCAGCTGTGCGGATCAGCTCGGGCAGGAATTGGCGAAACACCGGATCGAGCAGGCTCAAAAGCAGGTCATTGCGGCGCTTGGCTTGAATGATTTGGGCGCAAAGGTCTGTGAAGGGCTGGGAATCGAGGTAGGCATCCAGGCCGCCAGTGCCATGCCATAGCATGGCTTTCATGCAATATTCGGCGTATTCAAAATTGATGCGGTCGTGGTTGAGATGGCGCCAGATCTTGGCTGGACTCAAGTCACCATCAAAGAACTTATAAACTGGAAAGGGGTTGAGGAATTGCTGCTCAGCTTGATAGATCAGGTTGCGGCTATAGGCATCGAGAACCTCCCCGTAACTCTCCAGCACCCCCACCACTTCCAAGACATGGTCGGAGGTTTCCGCAAGCAGGGTCTCGCCAGCCAGCAAGCGGCGTTCCAGTTCTGCGGCCGTAGGCATGCCCCCCTGGCGGGTGAGATCGGCGGAAATGACTGGCATCAGCCCAGCCCCCCCCCAGGGAGTGACGCCACCAGCCCCGGCAGCTGGGCCATGGCCGTGGTGGAGGCCTCACTCCAGTGGCCCAGGAGCGCGGGGAACAGCCCTAGGGCCAGCACCCCTAGGGCCAGGGCGAGGGCCGGCAGGGTTTCTCTAGAAGCCACTGGCGCCAGTTGAATGTCCAGGCGCGCGTCCTCCACAGGATTGTCACTGGCGGGGGTGATCGCCAAGCGGCCAAAGAAGACGCGGTTCACGAGCAGCAGGAAATACACGGCCGTTAGACCTGATCCCACCATGCAAAGCAAGGTTGCGATCGGATAGGCCAAAAGACTGCCTCGGAAGACCAGGAATTCGGCGATAAACCCAACCATGCCAGGCATGCCAGCACTGGCCATCACGCCGAGAATCATCAAGGTGCCCGTAAAGGGGAGACCCCGCTCCGGATTGAGCAGCCCCCGCAAGACATCGAGATCCCGGGTGCCTGTTTTTCGATACACGGTTCCCACCAGCAGAAACAGCAGCGCCGAGATCAGCCCGTGGCTGACCATCTGGAATTCGGCCCCCAGCAGGGCCACCGGCGTGGCCGCTGCCCCGGCCAGCAGCACATAGCCCATATGGCCCACGGAGCTATAGGCCACCATCCGTTTCATGTCCCGCTGGGCGATCGCCGCCAGGGAGCCATACACAACTGAAATAGCAGCCCAGATCGCCAAACCAGGCGCCAGCTGGGTCCAGGCCTCGGGGAACAAACCCATGCCAAAGCGCAGGATCCCGTAGGTACCAAGCTTCAACAACACCCCGGCCAATAACACGGAAACGGGCGTCGATGCTTGGGTGTGGGCATCGGGCAGCCAGGTATGGAAGGGCACCAACGGCAATTTGATGCCAAAGCCCACCAGCAGGGCCGATAGCAACACGATCTGACTGCCCATGGCTAGCCGGTCGCTGGTGATCGGTGTAAGGCTGAAATCGACCGTGCCCGTGAACAGGGCCAGGCCCAGAAACGCCCCGAGGATCAACATGCCCGAGACAGCCGTGAAGATCAGGAACTTGGTGGCGGCATAGGCGCGCTCACTGCCGCCCCAGATCGAGATCAGCAACCAAAGGGGGATCAGTTCAAGCTCATAGAACAGGAAGAAGAGCAGCAGATTTTCGGCCAGAAAGGCGCCATTCACCGCGCCACTAATCAACAACAACATCGAGAAATAGATCCTCGGACGCTTGCTGAAATCCCGGGTACAGACTGCCGCCACCAGGGTGAGTGCCGCATTGATCAAGACCAGGGGCAAGGAGAGTCCATCCACCCCCAACTGATAGTTGAGCCCAATGCTGGGCACCCAGCTGTGGATCTCTTCTAGTTGCATGCCCGCTAGCTGGGGATCAAACACAAGCAACAGGCCAAGGCTGGCAACCAACTGGGCCGCCAAGATCGCGATCGTGATGCCCCGCAGGCGGCCTGGGCTCGGTTCCCCCGGCCAGAGCAACAGGGCGAAGGTTCCTAGGAAGGGAATGGCGAGCAACAGGCTCAGCCAGGGGAAAGCCATCAGAACGGAGCTCGTCATCAGCGAACTACCTCAGCCACAACCCAGGTTAGGGAACTGAGCAACACCACGATGGCAATCACCACGGTGAGCACATAGCTCTGCAGCTGGCCGCTAACACTGAGCTTGAGATTTTCAGCGCTTTGCAGGGACAGGCGACCGATGCCATTGACCACGCCATTAACAACCTGGCGATCGATGGCGTTCGTGAACTGGGCCAGTCCTGCCACAAAGGCCACAATCGTGGACCGATAAATCTTTTCAGTATAAAAATCTAGGGCCAGCAGATCCTGAAGGCCCCGCAGGGGTTGCCGGATGGAGCGGGACCAGAACTGATCCAGGCTGATCTGGCTACCAATGCCCACTCCCAGCAGGCCGGATCCGGCCACGCAGAGGCCAACTGGCAGGGAGAAGGCGCCAATGCCAGGCACTGGATCAATGGTTGCCATCAGAAACGGGGTGACCAGCACCAACACGGTGAGGCTGACCATGGGCAGGGCCATCAGCCAATTCACCTCGGGGGCCCGCTTGGTTTTGGGCATGGCCGATCCCAGGAAAACCGAACGGAATACCCGCGTGAGGTTCAAGGCCGTGAGCAGGTTGGTGAGCAAGATCACCCCGGCAAAGAGGGGATGGAGCTGCCAGATCGCCTGCACTCCCAGGCCAAAACACCAGTAGCAGCCCAAGGGCACCAGGCCCACCAGGCCGGCCCCCGCCACCAGGAAAGCCACGGTGGTGGCTGGCATGCGGTTGCCGAGGCCTCCTAATTCGGTGAGGTCCTGGCAGCTGGTGGTGGCAATCACACTGCCCACGCTCATAAACAACAGGGCCTTGGCCAGGCCATGGGAGAGCAGCAGCAGCAGGGCTACAGCCGGTTGCTGCAGGGCGATGGCGATGAACACCAGGCCCAAATAGGACGTGGTGGAGTAGGAGAAGGCGCGCTTGAGATCCACCTGGGCCAGGGCTACCAGGGCGCCGGCGATGGCGCTGATCGTGCCAACGACCAACAAAGCAATGGTCGCCATCGGCGACAGGCGCAGCAGGGGCATCAGCTTGAGCAACACCAGGGCGCCAGAGGTCACCACCACGGAATTGCGCAGAATTGAGGCGGGGTTGGGGCCCTCCATGGCCTCATCGAGCCAGAGGTGCATGGGGAACTGGGCACACTTGCCCATCGGACCAGCAATCAAGCCCAGGCCAATCAGGCCTCCCGCCAGGGGAGACAACCGGGCTGACCCCAGGGAGGCGTCCTGGGCATGGGCGGCCCAGCTGTAGAGGTCGGTGAACTCCATCGACCCGGCTAGGGCCGAGAGCGCCACCACCCCCATCAGCAGAAGCACATCGCCAACCCGTTTAGTCAGAAAAGCATCGCGGGCTGCGGTTACCACCAGCGGTTGGGCATACCAGAACCCCACCAACAGATAGGTGGAAAGGGTAAGCATCTCCAGCAGGAAATAGCTCATGAACAGATTGCTGCTCAGCACCAGCCCACTCAGGGCCCCTTCAAAGAAGCCAACCAGGGCATAAAAGCGAGCCAGGGACCAATCCTTGTCGAGATAACCCAGGGCAAAGAACTGGGCCAGCAGGCTCATCAACGTGACCAATTCCAGGGCGGCCAGGTTGGTGAGCGACAAATCAAAGCCAATCGCCAGGTGCAGATCGGCCGCGGAAAACCAGTTGAAACTGAGGTGCTGGGCGCCCCGTTGCCAGATCTCCAGGGTCACCAGGCTGCCGTGGGCAAAGGCCAGCAGGGTGACCAGCAAATTGAGGTAGGCCGCAGGCCTAGGACCATTGCGCTTGAACCAGCCGGTAGCCCAAGGCAGGGACAACAGCACACCGCTGAAGCCGTACACGGGGATCAACCAGACCAGCTGGATCGGCAGGGGAAGGGCTGCGGTCAAGGGGAAAGGGAAAGCAGGCCGCCGCAAGGGCGCGGCTGGCGGCGGAATCTAGGCGGCCCAGCAAGGAACTGCCAAGCGCCACACGGGACTCGGCCCACTGTGGCCAGGGTGAGGTCCCCTCAGAAGGTGACCCGTTGGTTGGCAAGGGAGGCTGCCCCGCTCAGCTGGCGAAGCCACTGCATTAGCTCCTCGCCATGGTGCTGTTCGTCCTCCAGAAGGGCCTGAAAAAATGCGCCATTCTGCCGGTCCCCCACCAATAGACAGAAGCGCAGGGCATCGTCGTAATGGTGGATCAGGTCCTGCTCCAGCACACTGTTAAGCCGCAACAATCCGACCAGATCGGCCGCGTGGGTCACGGGCCGCAACTGGGAGGATGCCGGAGCCACGCCCAGGGCCAACATTTGCTTGACGATGCGCTCGGCATGCTGCATCTCCTCCACGGTTTCGTGTCGGAATCGCTCGGCCGCCTCAGCTAGACCCCAGAGCTCCACCAGGGAAGCCTGGGTCATGTACTGCTGCACCGCCGAGAGCTCCAGGCTCAAGGCGCGACCCAGATAGCCAAGGACGCGCGGATGGGTGCCAGCGTTGGCCATCAGCTGCGACGGATGGAATCGACGCTGGCGAGCATGGGCTCGAGCTCATTGTGGGGGCGGGCAATGATGTGGGCGGCAACGAGGCCATCGCCAACGCGCTCACAGGCATCGGCGCCGGCACGCACAGCCGCATTGACCGCACCGGTTTCGCCGCGGACCATCACGGTGACGTAGCCGCCACCCACAAATTCCCTAGAAACCAGGGTGACTTCGGCAGCCTTGGTCATGGCATCAGCCGCTTCGATCGCAGGCACCAGGCCACGGGTTTCGATCATGCCGAGGGCGATGCCCTGAATGGGAGAAGCCATGGTGTTGGAGGAAGGGGGGGTGGAAGGGGTGTTGCTGCCGCCGCCGGAGCGACTGGAGCCAGTTGAAGCAGGGGCGGACTTACTAGAGCGGCCGCCACTGGCACGGCTGCTGCTGGCCCGACTGGGCACCGCGCGGCTGGGAGCCGAACGGCTGCTGGCGGCCCGGCTTGGGGCCTGGCGACTGCCGGAGCGCACCGGTGAGCTGCTACTCACCGCGGTGGCCACCACTGGGATGGTGGCACCCGGACTAGGGAGGGGTGCCGGGACGGGCGTCTTGGGGACCGACGTGGGTACGACGGTGGCCGCAGTCACCACGGGGGCCGGAGCCACAGAGGCAGCGGCCGGCTTGCCAGGGACCACCAGGGGCTTGGAGGCCCCTGGCGAGGCAGCGGCGGCGGCCGCTACTGCCTTCGCTGCCGAATCGGCAGGAGTGCTCGTGCCTTTAGGGCTGGGATCGGGGGGGGTGGAGGAGGCCATGGCAGGGGAGAACAGGACGCGGAAGGGAAAGCTGGGGGCAGGGCCCTAGACCTCATCCGTCCGGCGACCAGTGGTCGATGATGCCGCCGATGGTGAGATCGGTGAAGATCTCCGGATTACCGCAGGCAAAGCGAGCGGCCGAGCCGCTGGCGGTGAACACCCAATTCCCAGGTGCCGCCCCTACCGGGTCCACCGCCACGTTCAACTTGCCCTTGGGGGTGCGCAGCACCCGCAGCTGCATATGGCCTAAGCCGCCCACCCGGTGGCTACAAACAAGGGATCCGGTGACCTGCATGATTTCCATCAGCTTGTCCTCCCACCGGTCGATATCTGGCCAACGACCGCTGGTTGGCCACCACTCAAAGGAGTGGCCGGGTTGGGCGCCGGGGGACCAGCAGCAGCAGCCTTGGCAGCCTCGGGATCCCAATGGTCGATGATGCCAACAATGGTGAGATCACTGGGATAGGACTTACTGCCCGCGGCTTCGCGGGCAGCCGAACTGCCAACGCAGATCACCCAATCGCCAGGAATGCAACCCACCGCATCAACGGCCACTTTCTGGGTGCTGCCATCGAGCACAACTTGCAGATGCTTGTGCTCAAAATCAGGGATGCGATTGGTAGAAACCAAAGGTTTGACGACCTTGCAAATCAGCATCTCAGTGGCCCCCTCCCGTGGCGAATGTGATCGACGATCCCACCGCTTCAGTCGGGGAATCCCGATCGTGGTCGCGGATCGTCAACAGAGTATGGAGCAGACCGTCCCGGCAGAGGTCGGCGTAGCGCACGCCAATCGCCTGTTGCAATCTCTCACAGCGATAAATCGCCCGCTCGCGGGCCCCAGGCACACTGCTGCGGTAGTCGAAACGCACCACAACCGGAATCGGCAAACCGCGCGATCCATTCAGCCCCTTAAAAATCTTGACGCCCACATCCAGATCGGCAGCACCTTCCTCCAGGGTATCGAGATAGGCGAAGTAGGTGAGATTACGCAAATGAATCTCCTTGAAACCGATTCCCACGCCAATAAAGCGTTCGGCATGGCCGGCATCAGCGTAGGAGCCGCCATGGAACTGCCGCACGTAGTCGATCTGGGAGATGTTGTGCTCAATCAACCTGGCCACCAGCTTGACCATGCCGGGGTCGGGGGTGGAGGCAGCCGCCTGCTCGACCAGGGCCAACAGGTGGTCCCGGCCCTGGGCAGCAGGCAACTGGACCGTGGCGTCATAGGCGGCCTGGGCGTCCAGCCAACGATCGAGGTTGGTGCTGCCATCGAGACCGGGCACATGCACCCGGATCGCATCGGTGTCGGTGTCGAGGCCGATCAGCAACAGATCGACGGAAGCCCCACAGCAAAAGCTGTTTTCAATGGCAGCGCGAAAATCCTGCAGGCAACCCAGTCCACCCGAGGCCGCAGCGCCATCATCACTGGCATGGGCTGCGCAGCCTTCGTGCTTGGGATCTAAGGAACTGAAGTGATACACCACCACCTTGAGATAGCGGGTATCAGCCTGGCCGGGATTGGGCTTGGCTTCGCGATAACGCAGATGCTCGGTTTTGACCCAGCGATTCACCGTATTTTGGATATCGAAAATGGCGCCTGCATGGGGCCGGCGGCGCACACTGCTGTAGGGAATCCTCAGGGCGTAGGCAATGGCATGGGCCAGGCGGCCATCGGCGCAGGGGGTGACATCAAGGAGGTGGAAGCCACACTCGAGCAAGAAATGGTTGAAATCCTCAGCTCCCTGGCTGCCCTGGTGACCGCCTAGGGGATCGGAAGCAAAGAAACTGCGGCTGGCCTGGCCATAGGCCTCAAACACACACCAGGCAAATAGGGTGCGCATGTCCAGCTGGGTGACCCAGGCCGATTCCAAAATCGGCAGGGGTAATTCATAGCCGAGTTCTGCTTGGGCCAACTGTTGGGCCTGGGCAACGAAATCCGGCTCGTGCTGTAGGGCCGACAGGCGCTTAAGCACGGGCACAATCCGGTCAAACGACGCCTTGGTGCGCTGGTCGTAGTTGAGCAGGCAGGCGTTCGCCGCGGCATTGCTGAGGGGATGGAGCGGAGCACTCGCAGCGCGGCGGCCCCGATCGGCTAAGCGAGAGTTGAGGGAGAGGCCGGACTCCAGGGACGAATTGGAACCAGTCCAACCGCCAGTGGCGCCCAGGTCTGAATTGGGCAGCGAACCCGCAGGCCCAGGGCGACGACGGGGGGCCGTCGGCGCTTGCGGTCTGGTGGGGGCAGGAGCTCTGCGGCGGGGAGGCATGACGCTCAGCCCCTAGCGCCGCCGGACACCGTGATCAGGGAACCCTTGTCGGTGTTTCCACTAGATCCGGTAACACGGCTAACTGGCTGGGCCACCTCCTCATTGCGCTTGGGCTGGGTGCCCGGCATGGCGGACATTTGACCCGTACGGGTGGGGTTGCGACGGCGGGCTGAACGGCCCTCGGTACCGGTAACGCGATCGCCCCGATCCCAATCATCGCCAGTGATATTTAGGCCAGCAGAAATACCCTCACCAGTAACCCGGGAAACGGGACGACCCTCCTCAACCTCGCCTAATAGGGGCACCTGCTGGGGCTCAGCGTTGGCTAACCGGGCCCGGGCGGGGGATTGAAGGCGACCCAGTTGGGCGCCGCCGCGATCAAAACGGAACTGCTCGGTGCCGGTGACCATGTCACCGGCCAGGTCAAAAGGGCCGGTAACCCGTCCTCCACCCAGTTCGTAGCTGCTGCCCGTCACCGACCCGCCGGTATCGCGCTTACCGATGGCGGCGCGGGCGGGGGATTGGACACTGAACTGCTGCCAGGGGGCACTGGTAAGCGGTTGGGGGAAATCGGGCTGGTGGCTTTCAGCCGGGGCACAGTTGGCGTTCACAAACTGGTCACCACCGATATAGGGGGTGCCGGTGACGTTTTCACAGGCGCCGCGACTGCCGCCGGTCATCACCCCACCGATACCAGGCTGCTGGCCGCTGAGCCGGGGGCCGGGGGTGCCGGCGCGGGCAGGGGTGCGTTGGCGCATTGCCTTGACCTGGCCAGAGGAGCACCAATCGGCGGCCTGGTCGATGCCCGCATAGGGGGTGCCGGTGACGAGCTTGCAGGTACCGGGCTCATTACCGGTGACCTTCTCGGAGCGGCCGGTACGGGTGCCGCTCACCACCTGGGCCTTATTGGTGACGCTGAAGCCCACCTTCGCCGCCTCGGGGGCAGGCCGGGTGTCGCAGAAACGGTCGTATTGCTGGCTGCCAACGTATTCATCGCCGGTGACCAGGCGGCAGCTGCCCGGCTCATCGCCGGTGACCCGCTCGCTGCGGCCGACGCTGGTGCCGGTGATGCCGGTACCGCGCAGGGTGTTGAAGCTGTCGACCTTGGCCGCTGCCCGGCCTGCCACCGGGGGCTCATTACCGAGGTACTGGTCACCAGTGAGCTGCAAACCAGAACCGGCCTCATCGCCGGTCACCTTTTCGGAGCGTCCCACCATCACTCCGGAGACGGAGCGGCCGCCCTGGGTCTGGCTGTGGGCCACCTTGCGGGGTGAGGGCACCACACCACCGCAGTAAGCAGCGGACTGGTTAGCGGAGATGTACTCCGTTCCAGTGATGGATTTGCAGGTTCCGGGCTCATCGCCGGTCACTTTTTCAGAGCGACCCACCTCATTGCCGGTGACCCGGTTGCCGTGGCTGGTGGCGGTGACGCGCACCTTGGCGGGCTGGGAGGGACCCGGCTCGCTCTGGCAGAAGGTGCGGAAGATTTCGGCGCCCATGTACTCGGTGCCGGTGATCTCGCGGCAGGTGGCCGCCTCGTTGCCGGTGGTTTTGGTCGAGCGGTTGGCCTGGGTGCCGGTCACCACCTGGCCACTCAAGGTTTCGCTAACGCCCACTTTCAAGGAGGCTTCGGCAACAGCAGCGGTCTTGGCGCCATTGCGATTGGGGCCACTGGGGCGGGTGCCGCCACTACGGGCGGTTCCAGCTGAACCGGCCTTGCTCTTCAATTCGCGCACTTTTTGGGCCAATTCCCGGGTGGACAGATCGGGATTGCTGAGGCGGACCACGGAGGCAGAACTCCGGCTCGAATCAGTGCTAGCCGATTTGCCGCGCTTGCTAAGGGCCTCACGACGGGCCAATGCCAGGGAACGACTGGGGTTGTACAAGGCAGTTGCCTTCTTGGTGCTGGTGCGGCTGGCGGTGGCGGAGCTGGCATTGCCCAAGCTGGCGCTGCTGCGGCCACTGGCCCGGGCGCTTGAAAGGGACAACGAAGCAGTGTTGCTATGGGCCGCTGGGGCCACGGTGTCTTGGCATTTGCACTTGTGCTCGGTCTTGCCGGCGGGGGCAGGCGTTGCTGCCGGGGCCTTGGCAACGTCGGTGCGGGTGCGGTCACGGGAGGTTTCTGCCCGTTTGCCCCGCTTGCTGAGGGCTTCACGGCGGGCCCGACCCAACTCGCGGCTTGGGTTCGTCACCGGCTTGGCGGCACTGCGGTGCACTCCCTGGCTCGGGGCGGCAAGGGATCGGCTGGCCTGGGGGCGACTCACGGGACGGCTGATCTCAGCAGCCGGAACCGAGTCCACCCCAGGCCCATTGGTGCGGGAGGGCTTGGCATCGCTGGCCGAGCGCACGCGGCTGGGGGCTTGGGAGTAACGACTGACGGCTTTTTTGCCGCCAGTCGTTAGGGCCCTACGGCGTTCCAGAGCTGCTTCACGACTGGATGTACTTGCCATGTCCGCCCGACGAAAGGAAGGTCTAAATAGGGGTGCAGGCATCAAGCCTGGCCTGGATCGACCTAGGCCGGCCCAGATCACTGGGGGGCCAAGGAGCCAGGGGACTGTGCTGCAAGAAAAAGGCTGGGGCCCGGTGAATCACCGAAACCCCAGATCAAACCGCTGATCAGCGGGCTTCGAAAACCACGAAGCAGGAGCCCTGGCTCTGGGTGTAGGCGTCGTAGCCCACCAGACGCACATGGTGATCGGGATAGGCCCGATGGCATGATTCCAATTCGTTGACGATCACACCGAGATCCTTCTCACCGAAGAAGGGCAGCTTCCAATAGGACCAATAAATGGACATTGAACGGCTGGGGTGGACATGCTCAACCACAGGGCTCCAGCCCTGGGCAATGATGTAAGCAATCTGATCGTAGATTTCGTCCTGGGTGAAAGGCGGCAGAAAGCCGAATGTCTCCAGGGTGGCGACTGTTTGATAGTCACCCACGGTGCTCTTGAA
>JAEMQZ010000117.1 GCA_016463595.1 Synechococcales cyanobacterium SupBloom_Metag_052
CATCGAGGGTGGTCAGGATCACGTTCTCGGACAGGTCCGAGGTCACCGTGGGGGCGCCGACCGGATTGCAGCTGGCGGCGCGCAGATCCTTGAGGGCGTTGATGGAGAGCGTGTCGGAGGGGATCGTGTTGGTCATGGGTCAGCTCCACTCGAGGGCGCCCTTGCGCCAGGCGTAGGCCAGGGCCACCACCAGGATGGTGATGAACACCAGGGCTTCGATGAAGGCGAGCAGGCCGAGGCGATGGAAGGCCACGGCCCAGGGATAGAGGAAAACGGTCTCCACGTCGAAGATGACGAAGACCAGGGCAAACATGTAGTAGCGGATGTTGAACTGGATCCAGGCACCGCCGATCGGCTCCATGCCCGATTCGTAGGTGAGGTCCCGTTCGCCGGTGCGGGACTTGGGGGCCACCAGCTTGTTGGTGACCAGCGCCAGCACGGGCACGGCCGCCGCGATCAGCAGGAAGCCCAAAAAGGCGTCGTAGCCGTCAAGAACGAACAAAGGCAGCCCAGTCCAACCTGGAGGCCAGTCTGACACCCGCAAGCGAGGCCTGGGCCCCCGCCCCGGGCGCCGATGGGCAGCCGGACACCGACCGGCCTGCAGGCCTGCGAAACGGCCTCCGCCCCAGCTTGATTAGAGTTAGCGCAAGCGCGGAGGGGTCGGTGAGCGACGAGATCACGGATCAAGAGGCCAGTCCCCCCGGCCTGGACCAGCAGGAACCGGAGCCGGTGCCCGAGCTGGAGCTGGCCCCAGACTTCTCCGAGCACCGCTTCGAGTGCCGCAGCTGCGGTTTCGTTTACGACCCCGCCGAGGGGGTGAAAAAGCTGGCGATTGCTGCCGGCACGCCGTTTCTCGAGCTCGATCCGCTCAGCTTCCGCTGCCCGGTGTGCCGCAGCAAGGTGGCCGCCTTCAAGGACATCGGCCCCCGCAACAAACCCAGCGGCTTTGAGGAGAACCTCCGCTTCGGCCTAGGCGTGAACCAGCTGACGCCCGGCCAGAAGAACGTGCTGATCTTCGGCGGCTTCGCCCTGGCTTTCGCCTTTTTCCTGTCCCTCTATTCCCTGCGTTGATGCCTGCGCCGATGCCCGCGACTCGTCTCGCCTCCCTGGTCCTTTCCCTGGTGCTGACCTTGGGCCTGGCCCTGGGGACCAGCGGTTGCGTTTCCTTAGGCCTGCCGGTCGCCAGCGCCAGCCCCTGGCAGCCGGTGGCCCTGGAGAACCGGGCCAACCCGCTGGATTTGGCCTTCGATACCGACTCCCACGGCTTTTTGGTGGGCAGCAACCGCCTGATCCTGGAAACCAGCGATGGCGGCGCCAGCTGGCAGGAACGGGCCCTGGACCTGCCTCCTGAAGAAAACTTCCGCCTGATCAGCATTGATTTTCGCGGTTCTGAGGGCTGGATCGCCGGCCAGCCGGGCCTGCTGCTGCACAGCACCGACGCCGGCCAGAGCTGGACCCGCCTGTTCCTCGACACCAAGCTGCCCGGCGAGCCCTACCTGATCACGGCCCTGGGCAGCGGCAGCGCCGAGCTGGCCACCAACGTGGGCGCCATCTACCAAACCGAGGATGGCGGCACCAGCTGGCAAGCCACCGTGAGCGATGCGGCCGGCGCCGTGCGCGACCTGCGCCGCAACGCTGACGGCCAGTACGTGAGCGTGTCGGGCCTGGGCAACTTCTTTGCCACCTGGCAGCCGGGCCAGGCGATCTGGCAGCCCCACCAACGGATCAGCAGCCAGCGGGTACAGGCCATGGGCTTCCAGCCCGATGGCACCTACTGGATGGTGACCCGGGGCGCCCAGATGCGCTTCAACAGCGATGCCAGCAACCTGGATGACTGGACCAAGCCGGTGATCCCGATCACCAACGGCTTCGGCTACTTGGACATGGCCTGGGATCCCAGCGGCGCCATCTGGACCGCCGGCGGCAGCGGCACCCTGCTGGTGAGCACGGACGCCGGCAAGAGCTGGCAGAAGGATCCGGTGGGCGAGACCCAGGGCACCAACTTCAACCGCATCGCCTTCCTGCCGGACGGCAAGGGTTTTGTGCTGGGCGAGCGGGGCCACCTGCTGCGCTGGGTCGGCTAAGGCCTGGCGAGCGGGCCAACTGCGTCCCTGTGTAACCAAGCCGCCGGCCCAGACCCGGCGGCAGCCACCAGGCCCTTAGGATTAATCAGTTGAACGCTTGCTGCTATGGCTGCCGGCTCCACAGGAGAACGTCCGTTCTTCGAAATCATCACGAGCATCCGCTACTGGGTGATTCATGCCGTGACCCTGCCCTCGATCTTCCTGGCCGGGTTCCTGTTTGTTTCCACTGGGCTTGCTTACGACGCCTTTGGGACCCCTCGCCCTGACGCCTATTTCCAGGCCCAGGAGAGCAAGGCTCCAGTCGTGAGTCAGCGCTTTGAAGGCAAGAGCACGCTTGATTTGCGCCTGAAATAAGCCATGACCCAATCCCCCGCCTCCACCACGCCGCGCAACTACCCGATCTTCACGGTCCGGTGGTTGTCGCTCCATGCCCTAGGCATTCCCACGGTGTTTTTCCTGGGTGCCCTGGCCGCCATGCAGTTCTCCCGCCGCTAAGGCCCAAGGTCATGCAACGCACCCCCAACCCCAACAACCTGCCGGTTGAACTGAACCGCACCAGCCTTTATTTAGGCCTGCTGTTTGTGTTCACCATCGGCATCTTGTTTTCCAGCTACTTTTTCAACTGATCGGGAGGATTCACGATGAGCGGCAAGAAATCGAGCCTGCCTGACGGCCGGATCCCCGATCGCCTTCCCGATGGCCGGCCCGCCGTGGCCTGGAAGTCCCGCTGGACCGAAGGGGTGCTGCCCCTCTGGCTGGTGGCGACTGCCGGTGGCATGGCCGTGATCTTTGTGGTGGGCCTGTTCTTCTACGGCTCCTATGTGGGCGTCGGTTCGGCCTGATCGCAGGCTCCCTTTCTGAATTGCAAACGATCTCGATTAACTCACTAGATCCAGCCTTCAGGACAGAGCCCTAAGTCAGTGACCAGCGAACAACCGATTCAAACTGTTGATTGCGATCAACAGCCTTCTAAAAGCTCCCGCCGCCGGCAACGCCCGAAGCGGCGGGAGCTTTTTTGCCCTTCCCACCCGGATAAGCAAATCGAGGGCAACGGCCGCAAATACTTTCTGCACCTGCTCACCGTTGAACAGCTCAAGCAGCGGGGCATGTCGGAAAAACGGGCCAAGCTGGTGCTGAATGCCTACCCGGTGCTGGTGCTCAGCAACGAATGGCTCGAAGAGCTGTTCTGCCCCAGCTGCGGCAGCAGCCGCTGGTGCCACGTCACCAAGCTCGACAAGACGGAGCACACGGTGCGCTGGGCGCCGCGGGACCTATGGGAGCAGGTGGCCCACGTGGATCCGAGCGTGGCCAACCCCACGGTGAGCGAATTCACCCGCCGCGAAGCCCGCCGCCATCGCCGGGTGACAGAAGCCGGCAAACGTTATTTCGATTGAGGCCTCAGGCCCGGGTGTAGTCCAAATACCAGCGGGCAAATCGCTCCACGCCCACCTCTAGGGGGGTGGAGGGGGCAAAGCCCACCCAATCCCGTAGGCGGCTGGTGTCGGCGGCGGTGGCCACCACATCACCGGGCTGCATCGGCAGAAACTCCTTGATCGCCTGGCGCCCCAGGGAGTGCTCGAGCAGCTCGATGAAGCGCAACAGGGCCACGGGCTGGGCATTGCCCAGGTTGAAGAGCCGGTGGGGTGCGGCGGCTGTGGCGGGATCGGGTTCTAGGGGATCGAAATCGGGATTGGCCGTGGCGGGCCGATCGAGGCAGCGCAGCACTCCCTCCACCACATCATCGATGTAGGTGAAATCCCGCTGCATCTGGCCCTGGTTAAAGACCCGGATCGGCCGCCCCGCCAGGATCGCGTCTGCAAACAGCATCGGCGCCATGTCCGGCCGGCCCCAGGGGCCATAGACGGTGAAAAAACGCAGCCCCGTGGCCGGCAGCCCGTAGAGATGGCTGTAGGTGTGGGCCATCAGCTCATTGGCCTTCTTGGTGGCCGCATAGAGGCTCACCGGATGGTTCACCGCATGGTGCTCGGCAAACGGCAGCTGGCGGTTACCGCCATACACCGAGCTGCTGGAGGCATAAACCAGGTGGCCAACCCCCTGGTGGCGGCAACCCTCCAGGACTGCTCCAAAGCCAACCAAATTGCTTTGCAAATAGGCCGCCGGGTTCTCGATCGA
>JAEMQZ010000039.1:0-6818 GCA_016463595.1 Synechococcales cyanobacterium SupBloom_Metag_052
TCAGTCAGGTGGGGTCTTGAATAGGACCCACTGACCAGGCCCCGCGCTGGACCGCCCCGACCTTCCCCCCGTTCCATTGCTGGCCTGGCTAACAGGTGTGGTCTTGGCCGTGCCCCTGCTGGGGGGCTGCCAGCCCGCCCAGCCCCCCGGCCAGCTGGTGGTGGCCAGTCGCAGCAGCCTTGAATCGGTCGATCCGGTGGATGTCACGAGCTTCGCTGGTACCCAGCTGCTCAGCGCCCTCGGCGATCCCCTCTATGCCAGCGATGCCTCGGGCCGCATCCAGCCGCGCCTGGCCTCCGCCCTGCCGCGGTTCAGCAAAGGCGGCCTGGTCGCCCGCATCCCCCTGCGTCAGGACGTGCGCTTTCAGGACGGCAGCCGCTTCGATGCCGCCGCCATGGTGTTCAGCCTCCAGCGCTTCCTGGCCCGAGCCAAGGTCAGTTATTTGCTCGATGGGCGGGTGGCGGCCGTGGCGGCGAGCGGGCCGTTCGAACTGGAACTGCGGCTGAAACGACCCTGCGCCTCCCTGGCGGCCGTGCTCAGTTCGATCAACCTCACGCCTGTTTCGCCCCGGGCCTACCGGGCCCACGCCCGCCGCTCCCTGCGGGACCGCTTTGTGGGCACAGGGCCCTACCGGCTGGCGGCCTTCACCCCCCAGCAGCAGCGCCTGTTGCCCTTTGCGGGCTACTGGGGAGCCCCCCCCGCCAACCGGGGCCTGAGCCTGGTCACCCTCAGCAATTCCACCGCCCTGTTTGGCGCCCTGCTTAGCGGCGAAGTCGATGTGTTGCTCTCCAGCGGCCTCGACAGCGACCAGCAACGGGACCTGCACCGGCGCGCCGGCCGCGGCACCCTGGTGGAGGGGATTGGTCCGGCGGTGGAGATTGGCTACCTCACCCTGCGCAGCGACCAGCCGCCCCTGGCCAACCCCGACCTGCGCCGGGCCCTGGCCCATGGGCTTGATCGCCGCCTGATCAGCGAACGGGTTAGCTACGGCATGCGCGATCCCCTGCGCAGCCTGGTGCCCGGTCCGCTGCCAGGCAGCCAGCCCCCCAGCTGGCCCGCCTACGACCCGGCCCGGGCCCGGGCCCTGTTCCGCAAGGCTGGCTACTGCCAGGTGCGGGGGCCTGGCCAGGGCCGGCGCCTGAGCCTGCCCCTAACTTTCCGCTCCAACGTGCCGGCGGATCGGCTGTTTGCCCTCACCTGGCAGGCCCAGCTCCAGCGCGACCTAGGCGACTGCATCAGCCTCGAGATCAGCGGCATTGAATCGACTACCGCCTACCGCCAATTGGGGGATGGTGCCTTCCCCCTGATCCTGCTCGACTGGAGCGGTGACTACCCCGATGCCAATGCCTATCTCCAGCCCCTGCTGGGCTGCCGGCGCGCCCAGGGCAATCGCTGCCTGGCCGGCGACAGTGCCGCCAGCGGCAGTTTCTGGACGGCTCCTGGCCTTGAGGCGGAGCTAGCCGCTTTGGAGAGCGAACGGGGCCAGGCCCGCCAGCAGCTGGTGAGCCGAATCCAGGCGCGCGTCGCCACCGCCAGCCCCTACCTGCCGCTGTGGCGGGTGCCGCCCAGGGCCTGGGCCCAGCCCTGGCTCGCCACCCCCCAGTTCGACGGTTCCGGTCGTCTGGTGCTGCAGGCCCTGCACCGGCGGCCCCAGGCTGGTGGGGCCGCCGGTGCCGCTGGTTCGACAGGCCTGGTGAACGCCCCTGGCCGCCCCGGAGACACCCGATGAGCCGGCGCCGCCAACTACTCGCCTACCTGGCCAGCCGGCTTTTGCTGTTGCCCGTGATGCTCTGGCTGATTGCCAGCCTGGTGTTCCTGCTGCTGCGGGTGGCACCGGGCGATCCGATCGATGCCCTGCTCGGCACCCGGGCCCCGGAGGCGGCCCGCACGGCCCTGCGCCATCAGCTGGGCCTGGACCAACCCCTAGCCAGCCAATACGGCCATTACCTCTGGGACCTGCTCCATGGCCAGCTCGGCACCTCCCTCACCAACCAGGAGTCGGTGCTCAGCGTGATCGGCCGCAGCTTGCCCGCCAGCCTGGAGCTGGGGGTGCTGGCCCTGCTGATCGCCGCCGTGCTGGGCCTGGCGGTGGGCTTCAGCGGCATCGCCCGGCCGGAGGGACGCCTTGATTTGGCCGGGCGCCTTTATGGCATCGGTACCTACGCCTTGCCCCCCTTCTGGGCCGCCATGGTGGTGCAGCTGGTGTTTGCGGTGTGGTTGGGCTGGTTGCCGGTGGGCGGCCGCTTTCCGGCCACCCTGGTGCCCCCCAGCGGCACGGGCTTCTACCTGCTCGACAGCCTGCGCTCCGGCAGCTGGAGCCAGTTCAGCGCCAGCCTGCGCCACCTGGTGCTTCCTGCCGCCACCTTGGGGGTGCTGCTCAGCGGCATCTTCGACAACGCCCTGCGGCTCAACCTGCGGCGGGCCCTGGGCTCCGACTACGTCGAGGCGGCCCGCAGCCGCGGCCTCAGTGAAACCAGGGTGGTGTTGCGCCACGCCCTGCCCAATGCCCTGCTGCCGCTGCTCACCATCTCCGGCATCACCGTGGCTTCCCTGATCGGTGGCGCCCTGCTGATCGAGGTCACCTTTTCCTGGCCCGGCATTGCCTTTCGGCTCCAGGAGGCGATCGGCCAGCGGGACTACCCGGTGGTGCAGGGGATCGTTGTGGTGGTGGCGGCCCTGGTGGTGGCCGTGGGCGTGGCGGTTGACCTGCTGGTGGCCCTGCTCGATCCCCGCCTCAAGTTTTGAGGGCAGCCCGCCAGCGGGCCGCGGCAGCCCGATCGAGCACATAGGCCTTCACTCCCCAGAGCTGGCGCCGTTGGGGTGGCAAGGCCATCGGTGACTTCAGGCCCAGGAGGAACTCACTGGTGAGGCTCAGTTCCATCCCTTGCACCCGTTCGGGGGGCAGCCCCACGAGGTTTTCCCCCAGTTGGAAGAGGGCTTGGGAGCCGGGACGGATCCGCACCGGTGAAAAATGGCTGGCGCCATCCACCAGGGCCAGGCGATTGCGCGGATTGGCCTCCGGCAGGAAGAGCTCCAGCTGCTCGCCCAGCGGCGGGGTCACCAGATCGAGGCTGCCGCCCAAGAGCAACACCGGGGCGTCCAGGCCGGCGAGGCCCCGGTTTGGCCAGAGCAGGCTGCCGAAGCCGTTGAAGAGCACCAGGCCCGCCACGGGCTCGGCTAGGGGTTGGTGCGCCGGCAGGGTCACCCGGGCTAGCTGGCATTGCAGCAGGCGCGAGAGGTTGGTGAGCGGTGGCTGGCGCAGGGCACGGCGGCAACGGCCCGCCAGGTCGGCTTCGGGCCGCAGGCCGGCCGCCAGCAGGGCGGTAAGCCCGCCGAAGGAATGGCCCATCAGCACCACGGAACGGCCTAGGGGCGGTAGGCGGCCGGCCTGTTCGGCCGCCACCACCGCCTGCACGTCCTGGAGCCGGATCAGTAGGGTCTCGGCCCCGGGGGGCGGTTGGAGCCCATCGAGCAGGGCCCGCACGGCCTGCTCATCGCTGCCTGGGTGCTCCAGCACCAGCACGGGCCAGCCCCGTTCCGCCAGGGCCGCTCCTAGCCAGCCGAGCTGGGCGGCGCTGCCCCCCAAGCCCGGCATTAACAACACCCAGCCCGAGGGTCGGTTCGATCCCTGGGCAGGCCAGAGCACCAGCTGCAGCGGGCTGCTGCGATGGGCCACCGGCAGGCTGAGGACCTGGCTGCGGGAGGGGGCCAGGTTGGACCCCTGGGCTGGAGCCTGGCCGGCGAGGCCCGATGGGCCGTTGGCGATCGCCAAGCCATCGGTGATCGCCAGCAGGGGGCCCCGCTCCGGCAGGGGCAGGCGCCGCAGCACGGCTAGGGCCTGGCGCTGGGCCTCCAGTTGCTGGCGCCACTGGGAGGCCATGGCCACCAGGGCATCGAGGTTGAGGTTGATCCGGCGCGCGGGCAAGGCCAGCAGCAGGTCGATGGTGGTCACCGTCGGCTGCTGCTCGAGCAGCTGGCGCAGGGTCTTCACCAGAAGGGGGCCGCCAGCCTGCAGCTCGGGGGCCAGGTCCCGCTCGGCAGCCGCAGCGGGAAGGGGGGGCAGCGGCCCTGGCGGCCTGGTGGCCCCTACGGCGGCCCGGTGTTGCCAGACCGCTGGCACGCCAGCGCCGCTGATCACTTCGCCCATGGCGCCCAGCACCTGCTCGCCGGTCCAGCTTTCGATCAGTTGCCTCCCTAGGGAGCGGTCCTGTACCAGGGGCGCCCGCAGCAGGCGCAATAAATCCTGGCGACTGCCGGGTTCCAAGAGGTCGAACCACACCCCCAGATCTCCCTGGGGATGGGCTGGATTGCGGGCCCAGGTGGCCAGTTGGTCAATATCAAGGGGCAGGTTGAGCCCATCGAGCTGCACCAGCAGCTCCTGGGCAGCGTGGGCCGGTGGGACCAGGCTGACCACCCCCACCAGCAAACTGGCCAGGATCGGGCCAAGGCGTGGGGCGAGACGTGGGGCGAACTGGGAAGGGGCCGCAGGCAAAGGCGCCGCCAGGGGGCTGGTGGGACCAGTTTCCCCCATCCCTGCGGGATGTGGCGACCGCGCGCATGGTGGCCAGTCTTGGCGCAGGGGGGGTCCTCTATCTCACCCCCATGGTGTTCCATGGCGCAGCCTTCACGGCCTCCCAAGTGGGCCTGGGCCTCGCCCTGGGGGCTGCGGTGGGCACCCTGGGGCGCTTTGCCAGTGGCGCCCTGCTCGATCGGGGGCTGCGCTGTTCAATGCCAGTGCTGCTGGCTGCCCTGCTGGCGTTGGTGGCGGATGGCCTGCTCTTCGGTGCCCACGAGTTCGGTACCTACCTGGTCGGCCAGGTGCTGTTCGGGGCAGCGGTGGGGCTCTACTGGCCAGCCATGGAACTCGCCGTCTCCCTGAGCTGCGAGCCCTTGCCCTCGGCCCGGGGCTATGCCCTGGCCCGCACCGCCGATGCCCTCGGGATCGCCGTGGGTGCCTTGATCGGAGCGGGGTTGGCTGCTGCGGGCCACCTGCGCGGCATCTACCTGGTGGACATCAGCTGCCTGGCGCTGGTGGTGGCCCTGCTGCTAAGGCGCCCCCTGGCGGCGCGGGCGCCTTTGGCGCCAGAAGGCCGCCGGAGCGATTGGCACCTCTGGCTACCACCCCTGCTGCCGATGCTGACCTTGACGGTGGTGGCAACGGCAATTCCCGCCCTGATGCAGAGCGCCTTGCCCCTGGATCTGGTGCGGGGGGGCCTGCAACGGCCGGCCCTGCCCGAGGGCACCGGCGCCCTGTTGATCGGCGGCCAACTGGGCTTGCTGCTGTTGATCCAGTGGCCGGTGGGCCAGTTCCTGGCCAAGCGCCCGCTGAGGCTGGGCCTCACCATCAGCCTGCTGAGCTTCTCCCTGGGCTGCGCCCTGTTGGCCTTCTCGGCCTTGAGTTCAGGTGGGGCGGGCCTGGTGGCCCTGGCCCTGTTGCCCGTGGCCCTAGGGGAGGCGGCCTTTCTGCCGATCGCCACCGAAGCGGTGGTGGACCTGACCCCGATCGATCACCAGGGCCTGGCCATGGCCCTGTTTTCCCAGTGTTTTGCCGTTAGTTCCTTCGCCGCTCCCCTGCTGGCGGGCTGGTTCCTCGACCATCACCACCATGGGCTCTGGCTCTGGCTGGGCATGGCCCTGGCCTGCCTCCTTGGGTTGCCGCTAGTGGCGCAGATCGGTCGCTACGACCAGCAGCGTCGCCAAGCCGGGCTGGGGACGGCCAGGAACGGGGGCTAGGCCCGGCAGGAACGGCCTTTAAGCCTGGGTACTGGCGTTATTTTCGTCGGCCCCAGCCCCGGCGATGGCCTGCTTGGAGTTGCCCACCCAGGCCTCATGGGGTAGGGGTTCGGTGCCGTATTCCCAATCGTCGTAGTCGGGATCGTTGCGGATTTGTTGGTGGATTTGCTTCTGCACGTCGAAATCATGGGGATGGGCACCTGGCTCCTGGGCCCCATCACCGCTGCTCCCCCCAGGGGACTGGAGGACGTCCTGCTCCTGGCTCATCACGGGCAACCTCATAGCGCTTAAAGCTAGTCTGACCGATCGGCCCGGCGCTGGCCAGGCAGCCCCCGGTGCCGGGCTGCCTCCGTTGGCTGGGGGGCTGCGGCAACATTGCTGGACTTGGGGCCGTGGGCCGTAGGGGGGAGGCGAGCGATGGCCTTGCAGTTGATCGGCGCTGGCTTTGGCCGCACGGGGACCCTGTCCCTTTACACGGCCCTGAACAGCCTGGGCCTGCCCTGCTACCACATGGTCGAGGTGCTGCAAAACCGGGCCAATCGCCACCATCTGGCCTTCTGGCGCCGGGTCGGCCATGGCCAGCCCGGCGAGCCCTATCCCTGGGATGAGGTCTTGGGCAATTACGTGGCGGCGGTGGATAACCCGGCCAGCTGCGTCTGGCGGGAGCTGCTTGAG
The DNA here is from genome assembly GCA_016463595.1 of Synechococcales cyanobacterium SupBloom_Metag_052. Taxonomy (GTDB): domain Bacteria; phylum Cyanobacteriota; class Cyanobacteriia; order PCC-6307; family Cyanobiaceae; genus BAIKAL-G1. Next base: position 6,409 of record JAEMQZ010000039.1, read on the forward strand.
GCCAACCCCGGCGCCAAGGTGATCCTCACCCTTCACCCCCGCGGCGCCGAGGCCTGGTACGAGAGCACCCTGGAAACGATCTATTTCAGCGAACGGATGTGGCAGTTCCAGCTGCTCGCCGCCGTCAGTCCCTTCGCTCGGGCCCTGGGGGACATGACCCACCACCTGGTCTGGCAACGGGCCCACCGCGGCACCATGGCCAACCGCCAGGCCGCCATCGCCCACTATCTCCAGCACATTGAAGAGGTGAAAGCCGCTGTGCCGCCAGAGCGCCTACTGGTTTACAGCGTCGACCAGGGCTGGGGCCCCCTCTGCGCCTTTCTGAATCTGCCGGCGCCCGAATCACCTTTCCCCCATGTCAACGACCGCGCCGAGATTAAGGCCACGATCGGTTTAATCAACTTGGCAGC
>JAEMQZ010000039.1:6918-16538 GCA_016463595.1 Synechococcales cyanobacterium SupBloom_Metag_052
AAACGTTAAACAAAAACTCCATCACATCCCCTTCCGCTACCACATACTCCTTGCCTTCGCTGCGCAGCCAGCCGCGGTTGCGGGCTTCGGCCAGGGAGCCGGCTTCAAGCAGTTGGGCGTAGCTCACGGTCTGGGCGCGGATGAAGCCGCGCTCGAAATCGGTGTGGATCACGCCGGCGGCCTGGGGGGCGGTCATGCCGGCATGGATCGTCCAGGCGCGGGTTTCCTTTTCGCCGGTGGTGAAGTAAGTGCGCAGGCCCAAAAGCCGGTAGGTGGCGGCGATCAGGCTCTGCAACCCGCCCTCGCTCACGCCCAGGCCCTCCAGGTAGGCGTCCCGCTCCTCGTCGCCCAGTTCCACCAGCTCCGCTTCCACCTGGGCTGAAATCCGCACGGTTTCGGCCCCTTCCTTGGCGGCCAGCTCAGCCACCTGCTCCACCCAGCCATTGCCGCCGGCCAGGTCGTCTTCGCTGACATTGGTGGCGTAGATGATCGGTTTGGCGGTCATCAGACCCAGGAGCCGCACCAGGGGTTCCTCCTCTTCATTGAGGGCGATATTGCGGGCGGCCCCACCGGCCTCCAGCTCGGCCTGGATCCGACCCAGGGCGGTGTCCTCGAGCTGGGCTTCCTTGCTGGTGCGCAGTTGCTTCTTGAGGCGATCGCGGCGCTTTTCGATCTGGGCCAGGTCCGCCAGGCCCAGCTCCAGGTTGATCACTTCGGCATCGCGGGCCGGGTCAACGCTGCCGGATACATGGATGACGTCGTCATCCTCGAAGCAGCGCACCACATGGACGATCGCGTCCACCTCGCGGATGTTGGCCAGAAACTTGTTGCCCAGGCCCTCCCCCTGGCTGGCACCCTTGACTAAGCCAGCAATATCAACGAACTCAACCCGGGTGGGGATCAGCTCCTTCGAGCTGGAAATGGCCGAAAGCTTGGCCAAACGGGGGTCCGGCACGGCCACCACGCCCACATTGGGCTCGATCGTGCAGAAGGGAAAATTGGCGGCCTGGGCCTGGGCGTTGGCCACCAGGGCGTTGAAGAGGGTGGATTTGCCCACATTGGGCAGCCCCACGATTCCGGCTTTAAGCATGGCGGAAATCTATCGGCGCAGGCGCACGCAGTTTGGCCGCCGACCAGGAAGACTGGGCTGCATTGCCCTTTCGGCCATTCCTGTCGCCATGCCCCAAGCCGCCGCGCCCTCCAGGGAGGCCCTGCCGGTGGGGCCAGGCACTCCCGCTGGCTCGCTCCGTCGCGGGCGCGGTCCCCGTTGGCTGGCCCGCCGCCGGCTTTGGCTGGGTTTGGGGGCCACCGTGCTGGTGGTTGGGGGCGCGGTCCTGTGGTCTACGGCCCGCCAACGCTCCACCCAGGTCAAGGCCCTGGCCACCTACACGGTGCCGGCGCGGCTGGGAACCCTCCCCGGCGTTGTAACGGCCAGCGGCCAACTCGAGGCCTTCCGCCGCGTCAACGTCAGCCCCAAGCGCCAGGGCCTGCTGGTCAAGTTGTTTGTGGAGGAGGGCGACTCCGTGGTGGCGGGGCAGCCGATCGCCCAGATGGATAGCGGCGACCTGCGTGATCGCATCGAGGAGCTTCAGGCCCTGGTGCGTAGCGCCCAACAGCAGATGAACCGCAGCCGCAATGAGCTGGATCGCAACCAGTTGCTCTACCGCCAGAAGGCGATCAGCCTCAATGACTACGAGCGGATTCGCAACACCTACCGGGTCGATCGCGAAACCGTGCGGGCGGCGCAAAGCCGCCTTGAGCAACGGCAGATCGAGCAGGGCGAACTGATCGTGCGTGCGCCCTTCTCCGGCGTGATCACGGCCCGTTACGCCGATCCCGGCGCCTTCGTTACCCCCACAACTACCGCTTCGGCCACGGCAGGTGCGACCAGTTCTTCGGTGGTGGAGTTGGCCGAGGGGCTGGAGGCTGTTGCCAAAGTGCCTGAAAGCGACATCGGCCGCCTGCGGGTTGGCCAGGACGCCTCGGTGCGGCTCGATGCCTTCCCGGACCGTCGCTTTGCCGCCCGGGTGCGCCAGATCGCCCCCCGGGCCGAGAAGCTCAACAACGTCACCTCGTTCCAAGTGAAGCTGGTCCTGCTGCAGCGGCCGCCCCAGCTGCGTATCGGCATGACCGCCGACATCGACTTCAACACCGGCGTGCTGGCAGCCCGCACCCTGGTGCCCACCGTGGCGGTGGTAACCGAGGCGGGTAAACCGGGGGTATTGCTGGTGGGCAAGGGCAACCAGCCCAGCTTCCAGCCCGTCAGCCTGGGCTCGAGCAGCGGCCGGGACACCCAGATCCTTTCCGGCCTTAAGCCCGGGGTGCCGGTGTTCATCGACCTCCCCCCCTGGGCCAAAAAAGGGCGCGACAAGGGCTAAGGGGCCTCGATGCGGCGCTGGTCGAGAAAGCGGCGGCTGGCCGCCACAATCCGGCCGCTGGCCTGGCCATCGCCAAAGGGGTTGTGGGCCCGGGCCATGGCCTCATAGGCGGCCGGATCCTCCAGGAGCCGGGCCGTTTCGCGCACGATGTCGGTACTGGCCGTGCCGATGAGCCGGGCGGTGCCCGCATCCACGGCTTCCGGTCGTTCGGTGGTGCGGCGCAGCACCAGCACCGGTTTGCCCAGGGCGGGGGCCTCCTCCTGCAGGCCGCCGGAATCGGACAGCAGCAGGGTGCAGCCCCGCATCGCGGCCACAAGCTGGTCGTAATCGAGGGGCTCGGTGAGGAAGGCGCGGGGATGGCTGCCGAGCAGGGCCTGCAGGGGCTCGCGCACGGTGGGGTTGCGGTGCAAGGGCAGCAGCAGGGCCGTATCGGGGAAGCGCTCCAGCACCTCCAGGAAGCCGCGACCGATCTCCTCAAGCCGTTCGCCCCAGTTTTCGCGCCGGTGCACCGTGGCCAGAATCACCCGGTGACCATCCCAGTCCAGGCCGGGCAAGGCGTAGGCCGGCGCCGAGGCGGCGGTATGCAACAAAGCATCGATCACCGTGTTGCCGGTGACCAGCACCTCGCCCACCACGCCGGAGGCCTGCAGGTTGGCAGCGGCCACGGGGGTGGGGGCGAAATGGAGCAGGGCCACCTGGGAGATCAGCCGCCGGTTGGCCTCCTCCGGGAAGGGATCAAAGAGGTTGTCGGTGCGCAGCCCGGCCTCCACATGGCCCACCGGGATCTGGGCGTAGAAGGCCGCCAGGGCCGCGGCAAAGGCCGTGGTGGTGTCGCCCTGCACGATCACGAGGTCTGGGGGGAAATCCTCGAACTCCTGGCCCAGCCCCTGCAGGGCGGCGCAGGTCACGTGGGTGAGGGTTTGCTTAGGGGCCATCAGGGCCAAGTCCCGGTCGGCCTTGAGGCCAAACAGCTCCATCACCTGGTGGACCATCTCCCGGTGCTGGCCCGTCAGCACCAGGCGGGTGTGGAAGCCCTCGGCCGCCTGGAAGGCCTGGATCACCGGAGCCAGCTTGATCGCCTCCGGCCGGGTGCCCAAAACGATGCAGACCTGATGGGGGGCTTTCAAGGCAGCGATGCATCCTGGTAGATCCTAAGGAGGCCTCCGGCGATACCCCTAAAGAGGCGAGATGCTGTTAAAATATAAATTAGTCGCAGGCTGCAAAAGCTAGTCATCATGAATCCTATCGATAGTGCAGCACTTAATCAAGATTGGCCTGCCCAGGCGGGTCTGCCGCCGCCGGCCTGCAGCCTGTTCAGCGGCCCCATGCCGGCGGATCTGGAGGGGATTGTGCGGATTGCGGCTGTGCACAACTATTCCGATGTCCATCTCGGGGTTGGTGAGGAACCTCGCTTTCGCTTCCGCGGCGACATCATTCGCACCGGTTGGCCAGTCACGGATGCGGACACCTTTGGCCGCTGGACCGAGGAAATGCTCTCGATGAGCCTGCTGGAAGGCTTCCGGCGTAAAAAAGAGTTTGACGGCTCCCATGCTTTCCCCTTTGTGCGGGTCCGCATCAACCTGATGGATTCCCTGCGGGGCCTGGCGATGGTGTTGCGGCTGATTCCCAACCGGATCGCCAGCCTCGACGAGCTCGGCCTGCCGCCGGTGCTGCGCCAGCTCTGCACCCGGCCCAAGGGCCTGGTCTTGGTCACCGGGCCCACGGGCTCTGGCAAAACCACCACCTTGGCGGCCATGGTCGATTGGATCAATCGCCACATGTGCCGCCATATCCTCACGATTGAGGATCCGCTGGAGTTCGTGCATCAGAGCCAGCAGTCCTTGATTCGCCATCGCGAGATTGGCTTGAACAGCCGATCCTTCAATGCAGCCTTGCGATCCGCCCTTAGGGAAGACCCTGACGTGATTCTGATCGGTGAGATCCGTGATCAGGAAACCTTGTCGACTGCCATCCAAGCCAATCAAACCGGCCATCTTGTTTTTGGCAGCATGCACACCAACTCGGCCGTGCGTACCGTTGAAAGGGTGCTTGGCATGTTTCCACCATCGGAACAGGAGGCAATACGCCGGGGCCTATCCGATTCGTTGCTAGGGATTGTTGCCCAGGGGCTAGTTAAGACGACGGATGGGAAAAGAACAGCCTTTCATGACATCTTAATCAACAATGATGCTTGCAGAGATTATATCCAAAAAGGGCAGCTAGATGCCATCGAGCAGATTATGGAGCGCAGCGGTTTCGAGGGTATGCAAACAAGCAACCAAGCTCTTTTAAAGTTGGCCCAAGAGGGCAGGATTGACCCGGCTGATGCCCTGGCCCAGAGCCTGAAACCGGCGGAGCTCAAGCAGGCCCTACGCGGCCGTCAGTGAGGCCACGAGCCGAGTTAGCAGCAGCACTCCTAGGCCAATGGAGAGGCCAAGCATGGCCAGTCGTCCATTCCAGATCTCCGCCTGGGGGGTGAACCCGCGTTTCCAGGCGTTCATTTCTTCGCGGCCCACCTCAATGATTTCGATGCCGCCCTGCAGGGTGGATTCAAGGCCGGACGGAAGTCCGGACTCGATTTGGGCCTGGGGGTTGGGTGCTGGGGCCATGGCAGCGACCGCGGATTTCCGATCCAGCCTATAGGTATTAGAAGGGGTTCCGCCGGTCGTAGAGGGCAAGGGCGTCCCCTAGGGGCCAGCGCGGCGCCACGGCCAGCTCGATGGCGCTTTGGCCGCCAGCGAGGAGCCTTTGCTCGGCGGCGACGCCAATCATGGCGGCGTTGTCGGTGCAGTAGGCCAGGGGCGCGGCCCGCCAGGCCAGGCCGAGGGCCTGGCAACGGGCTTCCAGCAGGTTGCGCAGGCGCCGGTTGGCCGCCACCCCGCCCACCAGCACCAGCGTTTCGAGCCCCTGGTCCTTGGCGCAGCGGCAGGTGCGCTCCACCAGGACATCGGCCACCACCTGCTCAAAGCTGGCGGCCAGGTCGGCCACCGGCAGGGCCGTGCCGGCCCCATCGGCCTGGCGTTGCTGCTCGGCCACCAGGCGCACCATGGCCGTCTTGAGGCCACTGAAGCTGAAGTCGTAGGGATGGAAGCCCCCGCCGGGCAGGGACACCCGACCCTTCGGCAAGGGGAAACGATTGGCCTGGCCTCCTGCGGCTGCGGCCTGGATCGCCGGACCGCCGGGATAGCCCAGCTGCAGCAGGCGGGCCACCTTGTCAAAGGCCTCGCCGGCGGCGTCATCGCGGCTGCGGGCCAGGCGGAGATAGCTGCCGGGGCCATCGACCCGGATCAGTTCGCTGTGGCCGCCACTCACCAGCAAGACCAGGAAGGGTCCCGGGGGTAGGGGCTCGCCCAGATGCACCGAGCAGAGGTGGCCCTCCAGGTGGTGCACGCCAAGGAAGGGAAGCCCGTGGAGCCGGGCCAGGGTGCGGGCGGTGACCGAGCCCACCAGCAGGGCTCCCACTAGGCCCGGGGTCACGGTGGCGGCAATGGCATCGAGGTCGGCGAAGCCCAGACCGCTGTCCGCCATCACCTGCTCGATCAGCTGGGGCAGGGCCTCCACATGGCGCCTTGAGGCAATTTCCGGCACCACGCCGCCAAAGCGGGCGTGCTCCTCCATTTGGGTGGCCACGGCGCTGGCCAGGGGCCGTTGATCCCTCACCACGGCAGCCGCCGACTCGTCACAACTTGTTTCGAGGGCCAGAACCGTGGGCATCTCTACTGGGGAACTCCCGTAATCTCCGCAAAGACATCCTGCCCCGGCAGGAGATCGAGCTTCTGCCTAGGCAGAAGATCACCGTCCTGCCTAGGCAGGACACCCCTTAGAGCACCGCCAGACCCGCAGCCGATGCGCCGCCTCTTCGCCGTCCTGATTTCCGCCCTGCTGATCTTCGGCTTTGCCCCCGTGGCCAAAGCTGATGTGGCAGGCCTGACCCCCTGCTCCGAGAGCGCCCGCTTCCAGCAGCGCGCCTCAACAGCCAAAACCGACCAGGCCAAGGCCCGCTTTGCCATGTACAGCCAGGCTGTCTGTGGTGCCGATGGCCTGCCCCATCTGATTGTTGATGGCCGCTGGAGCCATGCCGGTGACTTCGTCATCCCCGGTATCGCCTTCCTTTACATCGCTGGCACGATCGGCTGGGCCGGCCGGGGTTACCTCCAGGCTGTTCGTGGCGATAAGGATGCCGCGATGAAAGAAATCCAGATTGATCTGCCCTTGGCCATCAAGAGCACCCTGGCTGCGGCCACCTGGCCCCTGGCGGCCTTTGGTGAGCTCACCAGCGGCAAGCTGACCGAGGACGACAGCAAGGTCACGATTTCGCCCCGCTAAGTCTGAACAGTCAGATTCAATCAACGTGCTGCCTGGCTTTGGTCTAGGCAGCCCCAGCTTTCTTAACCGTTTCGGCACCCCAGTCATGAAAAAATTCCTGACCACTGCTCCGGTATTCGCAGCCATCTGGTTCAGCGTCACCGCCGGCATTCTGATCGAATTCAACCGATTCTTCCCCGATCTGCTCTTCCACCCCCTTTAAGACCCGATTCTGAGTCTTGATTGATCACCTACTAACGGTCCCTAGGGGCCGTTTTTTTGTGGCAGGGTTGCTGGAAAGATTGATCGAAAGGTTTATGGCAATAGTGATGGCGCCGGGGCCAGGCCCATCAGTCGTTCCAGATCAGTAACCCCGGCGCTTAGGTCACCATTCACCAAGACCGCATCAAATTCTCGCTCCGCCTCCAGCTCCACCTGGGCCCGTTCCAGTCGCCGCCGAATCGCCTCGTCGCTGTCGGTGCCGCGGCCGCGGATTCGCCGTTCCAGTTCCTCAAAGGAGGGGGGCTTGATGAAGATCTGAAAGCCCTCCGGGAAGCTGTGCCGCACCTGGCGGGCCCCCTCCAGTTCAATCTCCAGCAGCACCGGCCGGCCCGCATCCAGTTGCTCTTGCACCGGCTGGCGCGGGGTGCCGTAGCAATGGCCCGCAAATTCAGCCCACTCGAGCAAGCCGCCTGCGGCGACCCGCTGATCGAAGTCGTCGCGGCCCAGAAAGAAGTAGTGCTCCCCATCGCGTTCGCCGCTGCGGGGGGAACGGGTGGTGGCTGAGATCGAAAGCCAGATCGAGGGCTGGCGCTGGCGCAGGGCCGCCACCAGGGTTCCCTTGCCGACACCACTGGGGCCGGTGATCACGGTCAACCGGCCGCGGGGGGGAGCCATCACCATCGCGCGGTCAACTCGGCGGTCCAACGATCGGACTGCAGAGTAGGAGCCGCCTTTCCCGCCGGCAGCCTGCCGTTATCCCTGTCTTGTCCCTGGTCCCTGAGTCGACCCCCCCTGAGTCGCCGGTCACCGGGCCGCGGGTTACCGCGTCACTCCAGGCCATGGACCTCACCACCCTGCGGGCGGTGCTGGCGGAACTGCGGCCCCTGCTGCTGCCGAGCCGGTTTGAGAAGGCCCAGCAGAGCGATGGCCACACCCTGCAATTGGGTTTCCGCAGCCTCGTCGGCCGCCACTGGCTCGAACTGAGCTGGCAGGCCGAAGCCCCCCGGCTCTTCGCGATCGCCCCGCCCCCCCGCGGCGGCGATGGCAGCACCTTGGCCCAGCAGGTGCAGCACGGTCTCTCGGGCCTGGCCCTGGTGGGATTGCAGCAGGAGGGGATGGAGCGGGTGGTGGAGCTGCAGTTCGCGCCGCGGCCCGGGGAGCCGGTCAGCCGCCGCCTGGTGCTGGAGCTGATGGGCCGCCACAGCAACCTGTTTGTGCTCGATCGCCAGGGGCGGGTCACCGGCGCCGCCCGCCAGGTGCGTGAGCAGCAATCCCGGCTGCGGCCGATCGGTAGCGGCGATGCCTACCTGCCGCCGCCGCCGGCCCAGGGCCAAGCGCCCCGGGCCGCCGAGTCCTATGCCGACTGGCGGCGGCGGCTAAGCCTGGTGCCGGTGGCCCTGGGCCGGGCCCTGCGCGAGGCCTATCAGGGCATCAGCCCGGCCCTGGCCCTGCAACTGGCCGGCGACCACCCACCGCAGGCGGCGGACCTGCTGGCCCGTTCCGTGGACCAGCTGGGCGAATCCGAGTGGCAGCAGTTGCATCGCCGCTGGCAGCGCTGGCTGGCGGTGTTGGCGAGGGAGGCGTTTGCGCTCAGCCCCGGCCAGGCCTCGGCCTACCGCTGCTGGCAGGAGGCGCCTGATGCGGCTGCAGAAGCGGAGCAGCAGGAGTCTGCGGGGATTCAGCCTTTGGCGGCCAACCTCCAGGCCAGCCAGTCCGCGGCGCCGCAGACCCTTGAGATCAATGGGTTCCTGGAGGCCTACTACCGCCGACAGCTGGACAGCCGCCGCCTGCAACAACGCTCCTTGAGCCTGCGCTTGCGCCTGCAGCAGGCCCTGGCCAAGGAGCAGGCCCAATGCCGGCAGCAGCAGGAGCGGCTCGACCAGGTGGAGGGCAGCGGCGCCCTGCAGGGCCAGGCCGATGCCCTGCTCTGTTTGGCCGATCCCAGCCGGGAGCAGGTGTCTGAAGCCCAGGCCCTCTACCGCCGCGCCCGCAAACTGCGGCGCTCGGTGGCGGCGATCACCCCCCGGATCGGGGCGCACCAGCAGCGGATTGGGCAGCTCGAGGCCAGCCTCACCTATCTCGACCAGCTGCTGCTGGCGGACCAGGTTTCCCCGGCACCGGCCCAGGGCTCTTCCCAGCCAACAAGCCCATCGCCTGGGCTGGGCCCGGACCCGCTGCTGGCCCAGCTTGAGGAGTTGGAATTCGATAGCCAGAGCCTGCTGGCGCCCCGGCTCGGAAACCGCCGGCAACGGCGTTCCGGCAGCGCCCCGCCCGCCAGCGGCCAGGTCCAGCCCCTCGAACTGGAGTTGGCCAGTGGCCTGCGCGTGCAGGTGGGCCGCAACCACCGCCAGAACGCCTGGATCAGCCTGCAGCAGGCTCGCCGCGGCGACCTCTGGTTCCATGCCCAGGAATGTCCCGGTAGCCATGTGGTGCTGAAGACCTCGCTCGCCCCTGGGGGCGAGGGCGATCTCCAGGCCGCTGCCGATCTGGCTGCCCACTTCAGCCGGGCCCGGGGCAACCGTCGCGTGCCGGTGGTGATGGTCGCGACCGACCAGCTGCAGCGGATCCCCGGCGCCGGTCCTGGCACCGTGCGCCACCGTGGTGGCGAGGTCCTGTGGGCGGACCCGCAACGGGCCGCCAGCCTGCTGGCCGCCCTGGCGGATCGCGCCGATCGCCCGGGCCCCAGCGGGGCCCCCGCCCCGCCCAATCCTGATC
>JAEMQZ010000040.1 GCA_016463595.1 Synechococcales cyanobacterium SupBloom_Metag_052
CCAGTACGACGCCACCGGCAAGGTGGTGCGCGGTCCCGCTCCCCTCTCCCTGGCCCTGGCCCATGTGAGCGTCGAAAACGACAACGTTTTTCTGAGCCAGTGGACTGAAACTGATTTCCGCACCGGCGACAAGCCCTGGTGGGCCTGAGTTTTTCCCCTGTTATCCCTCCCCCCGCCGCCAGCCCCATGCGTCGCCTATTCACCCTGCTGCTGAGCTCCGCCTTGGCCGTCAGCGCCTTGCTCTTCGCCCCCCAGGCCAGCTGGGCCTACCCCTTCTGGGCCCAGCAGAACTACGACAGCCCCCGGGAAGCCACCGGCAAGTTGGTCTGTGCCAACTGCCACCTGGCTAAGAAAACCACCCAGGTTGAAGTGCCCCAGTCGGTTTTCCCCGATTCCGTCTTCAAGGCGGTGGTCAAGATTCCCTATGACACCTCGATCCAGCAGGTGGCCGGTGATGGCAGTGCTACTGGCCTGAATGTGGGTGCTGTGGTGATGCTGCCCGATGGCTTCAAGCTGGCCCCTGCAGACCGCCTCAGCGATGAGCTGAAGGAAGAAACCGCCGGCGTCTATGTCACCCAGTGGAGTGAGGACCAGCCCAACATCCTGCTCGTTGGTCCCATCTCTGGCGACCAGCACCAGGAGATCGTCTTCCCGATCCTGTCCCCAGATCCCGCCAGCGACAGCTCCATCCACTTCGGCAAGTACCAGCTGCACGTGGGTGGCAACCGCGGGCGCGGCCAGGTGAATCCCACCGGCGAGAAAAGCAACAACGGCGTCTTCAACGCCACCGTGGCCGGCACCGTGGCCTCGATCACTCCAGGTGAGAACGGCGCCACCGTGGTGGCCATCACCACCGCCGACGGCAGCAGTGTCTCTGACACCATTCCTGCAGGCCCCACGCTAAAGGTTGCCATTGGTGAGGCCGTGGTTGCTGGCGTGGCCCTCACCAACGACCCCAACGTGGGTGGGTTTGGCCAGATCGATGCCGAGGTGGTTCTCCAGAACCCTGTGCGCATCTACGGCATGCTGGCTTTCTTTGCCGCCGTGGCCGTGGCCCAGATCATGCTGGTGCTCAAAAAGCGTCAGATCGAAAAAGTGCAGGCCTTCGAAGGCGTTTGATGCCCCCTGCCCTGGCCTTGGCCGTATTTACTTCCCCCGGGCCCCTGCTGTTTCAGCTGGGGCCCTTTTCCCTGCGGTGGTATGGCCTACTGATTGCCCTGGCCGTGTTGCTGGGGCTGGTGCTCTCCAGCCAGCTGGGCAAGCGCCGCGGCATCGATCCGGCCCTCATTGCTGACCTGCTGCCGATCCTCGTGCTCTCGGCGGTGGTGGGAGCCCGCGCCTACTACGTGCTGTTCGAGTGGCGCCAATACCAGTTCAATTGGTTCGAGGCGCTTGCCGTGTGGCGCGGGGGTATTGCCATCCATGGCGCCCTGATTGGCGGCACCCTGGCGGTGATCCTCTATTGCCGCTGGCGCAAGCTGGCCTTCTGGACCTTGCTCGATGTGTTGGTGCCCTCGGTCGCCCTGGGCCAGGCGATCGGACGCTGGGGCAATTTCTTCAATTCCGAAGCCTTTGGTCTGCCCACCGACCTGCCTTGGAAGCTGAAGATCCCCGGCTGGATCGCCATTGGCGCCGGCTTCCCCAACGAGCAGTATTTCCATCCCACGTTCCTTTATGAATCCCTTTGGAACTTGGGGGTGCTGGCCCTGCTGCTGGTGCTGTTTCGGCTTGGGCTTCGGGGCCGCATTGCCCTACCGGCCGGAGCCCTGAGCTGCGTTTACCTGCTCACCTACAGCAGTGGCCGCCTCTGGATTGAGGGGTTGCGCATCGATCCCCTCTGCCTGATCGGCACCCCACCCTTCTGCACCGGCGGTCTGCGCATGGCCCAGCTGATGAGCCTGGCCCTGATGGCCTTGGGCGCCTTCGGCCTCTGGTGGCTCTATGGCCGCCATCGGGCCCTGCCCGATTTGGCCGGGGTTGCTAGGGCAAATTCCGAGGGCCGGCCCTGAGCTCGGTTCCAATGGGATGGGATCCGCTCCCTGCCCCACCACTTCGATCCGATTGGCGCGGTGTCTTAGTTGGGCTTCGCCATTCACCTTTGCCCCCTTGCCTGCTGGCCTGATGGATGTTGCAAACGCTGGCCAGGTCAAGATCGTGGGTGCGGGACCCGGGGCCCCCGATCTGCTGACCCTGCGGGCCGCCCGGGCGATCGAGCGGGCCGAGGTGCTGGTCTGGACCGATTCGCTCGTGTCGCCCCAGATCGCCGCCCTGGCCCCGGAAGGCTGTGAATCGATCCGCACTAGCACCCTCACCCTCGAGCAGGTGATCGAGGTGGTGGTGGAGCGGGCCCGGGCTGGCCGGCGGGTGGTACGCCTCCACGATGGCGATCCCTGCCTCTATGGCGCCCTGGCTGAGCAGCTCTGTCGCCTGGCGGATGCGGAGATCCCTGTCGAGGTGGTGCCTGGCCTCAGCGCCTATCAAGCCACGGCGGCGGCCCTGCAGGCCGAATTGACGATTCCGGGTGTTGTGCAGACGATCGTGCTCAGCCGAGCTTCCGGCCGCACTGGCACGCCGGCCCTGGAATCGATCGAGCGGCTGGCGGCCCTGCAGGCGTCCTTATGCCTGTATTTGAGCGCCCGCCATGTGGAGGAGGTGCAGGCCCAGCTGCTGCTCCACTATCCCGCCGATACTCCCGTGGCGATTGGCTACCGGGTCAGCTGGCCCGACCAATGGCTCACCGTTGTGCCCCTCAGGGAGATGGCCCAGGTGAGCCGGGAGCGCAACCTGATCCGCACCACCCTCTATGTGGTCAGTCCGGCCCTGAAGGCCCCGGGCAACGCCCGCTCCAAGCTCTATTCCGCTGGCCATAACCACCTGTTCCGCGGCGGCGCCGAGTGAGCTGGGGCGCCTAGGGGGCTGGGCTGGTGGCGCCGTAGAGCTCCTGTTCCAGCCGCTGGCGATCAAAACCGCAGCCCAGCCGCTCCACGATCGCTTCGAGGTCGGTGACGGCATTGCCCAGGCAGCAGGTGCCCCCTGGGGAGGGGGTGACATTGAAGGCCAGGCCGGCCATGGCGGCAATGCGAGCCTCGCCCAGGATCAGCCGTTTCTCGCCCTTATGAATCAACTGGGGCCGCACGCCCCCGAAACCCTCGGCGAAGCGCAGGTCGGCAAGCTGCAGGCCGGGCACGATTTTGCGGGCATCGGCGAGGAACAGACGGCGCCGCAGCCAGGGCACTTCAAACAACAAATTCTTGAGGATGTAGTTGCGGATATCGGCGATTCGAAACAGCTGCCATAACACCAGCAATACCGAGAAATCTAGCCGCAATACCTTCAGAAATTCAAAGAAGGAGGCTGGCCGATAGCGCTCTAGCAGGGGCAGCAATAGGGCGGTGGGGCCAAAGCGGGTTTGGCCGGGTGAGCGCACATCGGGGTCACCATGGATAGCCGCAAAGGGCAGTTTGTCGTTCTGCACGGTGTAAACCTTGCCGCGCAATAAATCGGGGGTGAAGTAGAAACTGCCGGCCACGGGCAGGCAGGAATACTCCAGGCCAAAACCCAGTTGTTGGGCCATTAAGAGGCTGTGGGCGCCGGCACTCACCACCACATGGCGGGCCCGGATCCGGCGGGGCGGCGCCTTGGCATTGGGATCGCCGGGGAGGTTGGCGGCCCCGGTGCGATGGGCGCGTAGCTCCACCAAAAAAGTGGTGCTGCCATCGGCGGCGGTTTCGGGCCTGATCGCTTCAACCCGGCAGCCCAGCCAGAGATCCAGCTGGCGCTCAGATCCGGCCAGGGCGGCCTGGGCCTGGGCCACGAAGCTCTCGGCCAGGGCCTCGTAGTCGACGGCGGTGGCGGCGCGGCGGATGCCGATGGCCACCAGCGCTTCCTGCCGCAGGGGGCTATCGGGCCGTTCGCCATCGAGCCGCGCCACATGCGGTTCCCACTCGGCGATCTGCTCCTTCTCGAGCAGCTCCATCGCCGGGAAATGGGGCGAAAACAATTCAAAGCGCTGGCGTAGGGCGCCGCACTCCGGCTCGCCTACGGCCAGCACCATCTTCGGGGTGCGGAAGACGCAACGGTTGCGCTCAGGCTCGCTGAGCAGGGCGGCATAGCGCTCGATCATCTCGGCCGTGCGCTTCACCTTGAGGGCCTTCTCAAGCGTGTAGTTGGTTTCGATGTCGCCGCAATGGATCGTCTGGCTGTTGCTGCTCGCCTTGGAGTTCACCTGGGCCAGCTGGTCGTAGCGCTCCACCAGGGTGAGGTGGCCCAGGTCGGTGTAGCGGGATAGTTCAAACAGCAGGGCCGTGCCGCATACCCCGCCGCCGACGATCAGCACATCCGTCTGGCTTTCCGCCGCTGAAACAGGGCCAGCACTTGGGCTGGGGAGCTCAGCCGCAGGGGCGGGGGTAACCATGGCAGCGATAGGAGAACCAGGGGCAGGAGCCAGGCTCCAGAGGGGGACTCGCGCGCCGATCAGGGCGGCCTGCGGACGGCCGGGAAGGGCCGCATCATCGAGCCATCGTGCCTGAGCGCCGAGCCACCTGTTGCCAGGACGGCCTACAACGCAGGCGCAGACCCGGAACGGGATGCTGGCCACCACCGTGGCCTATGCTCGATCAAGCGCCAATGGCGCGGCTAAGGGCGATTAGCACAGCGGTAGCGCACTTCCTTCACACGGAAGGGGTCACTGGTTCGAATCCAGTATCGCCCATTTAAATGAACCATTGGCCGGTTGGACTGCCGCCAGTAACGATCATTTTCTTGGCAACCTGTTCGTTGATTCGGGCATGGTCCTGGCTTTGATGTCCTTGATTGGGCAAAGAAAAGCTCCCTCTTTTGCCGCCCTATTCAGCAGGAAGGCGCCTAGGCGGGAGTTAACCCTTCCGGCCCCTCCACCCCTAGGGCCAGGCCGCTGGCTTCGGCCACCGCATCGGCGCAGGAGCGCAAGCTCCAGCATTCCAGGCTGAGATCGGGCTCCGGCTGACCCGCCTCGGCGGGTTGGGGCCGCAGCAGGATACGTACTCCCGTGGCGGCGGCCTTTGGCCCCACCGCCTTCACCTTGAGGCTGCCAATGAGGGCCTGGGGGCGCCGGTCCAGGGCGGCCGCGAGCCGGAGCAGCAGGGCCATCTCCGACACGGTGCGGCGCTCCTCGCGTCCCTCGATCAACTGCCAGGACTCATGGCGTTTTTTGGGCAGGCCGCGGCGGTGGTAACGGGCAATGGCGGCCACCATTAAATGCTCGGTTTCGGAATAGCCGAGCAGCTCGCCGTGGCGGATCAAATACCAGGTGTGTTTGTGATAAGCGGCGATGTTGATGTGCTTACCGCAGCCGTGCAGCTGGGCGGCGGCCCAGAGCAGCAGGCGGCCCGGCCCCGGATCGTGGTGCAGCAGGCCGTGGGTCTGGTCGTAGAGGCTGAGGGCATGCACGGCGACCCGTTCGGCTTGGGGTTGGTCCACGGCGTAGTTGCGGGCCAGGTGCCGCACCGTGCGCTCCCGAATCGTGCTTTGAAAAGCGAAGCGGTCATCGAGCAGCTGGTTGCGCAGCATCCAGTCGACGATCAGGCCTTCGCGCAGGGCCCGATCACAAACCACCAGCTCCTTGGCCTGCAGCATCGTCATGGCGGTCTGCAGGATCAGGGCTCCGGGCACGATGATTTCGGCGCGGCGGTCGTTGATGGCCGTGAGGGCGCGGCGCTGCTCCGGCGCCATGGCCACGAGCCGATCCACCAGCTGGTCGATGCGGGCGCGGCTGAGTCGGTAGCCCTGGAGTTTGAGCGGCGGCTTGGCGTCTTCGGCGGCCGCCAGGGCGGCCAGGGCCATGGCCGTGCCGCTGGTGCCCACCAGCACGGGGCTCTCGCCGGGGCGCAGGGCCTGGCGCACCTGGGCGACGGCGGGATCAAGGGCCCCCTGGATGTAGGCCTCCAGGAACTGGCGCCGGCCGGGCGGCAAGGGCTCCTCCTGGATGAACTCCCGCAGCAGCCGCACGGCGCCGATACGGGTGCTGGTCAGGGCCCGGGCGTCGCGGCCATCGGCGAGCACCAGTTCGGTGGATCCCCCGCCGATGTCGAGGATGAAATGGGGCGCCTCGCCAAAACTCATGCCCGAGAGCACCCCCAGATAGATCAGGCGCGCCTCCTCCGGGCCGCTGACCAGGTCCACCTCCAGGCCCAGCTGGTCCTGCAAGGTCGCCAGGAACTCGCGGCCGTTGGGGGCCTCGCGCACGGCGCTGGTGGCGGCGGTGACGATCTGCTCCACCCCATGGCTATGGGCCAGGTCACAGCAGTGGCGCAGGGTTAGGAAGGCGCGCTCCACCGAGGCGGCGCTGAGGTGGCCCGTGTCGGGATCGCGCTCGCCCAGGCGGGTGGCGCTTTTTTCGGCCAGCACGACGCTGAAGCTGTGCAGCACAGGATCCACCGCCGCAATCAGCAGGTGGATCGAGTTGGTGCCGATGTCGATGGCAGCGACCCGGCGCAGGGAGGTCCCTGGGGCAGGGCTGGAGGGGGAGACGGTCACGCGTCCAGCCGGGCCGAGTTCGGCGCCACTTTGCCACCGGGGGGCGGGCCCGGCGGGCCGGTCGTCAGGGGCGCCGAATGGGGTCCCCAGGCCTAGGGTTCGCCCCAAGATTGGGGGCACCTGGATTGGCGGCAGCTGGATCGCTCCGGTTCCTCAAGAGCGGCTTAGCCCTGTTGCGCTGGGATAAGCCCAGCGGGCGGCTGATCCTGCTGATTCCAGCCGGTTGGAGCCTGTGGCTGCTGCCGACCAGTCCTCCAGATCCGCTCTTGGTGGCCCTGATTGGGCTGGGCGGTTTGGCGGTGAGCGGCGCCGGTTGCGTCGCCAACGACCTCTGGGACCGGCGCATCGATCCCCTCGTGGAGCGCACCCGCCTGCGGCCCCTGGCCAGTGGCGCCATTGGTGTGGCGGCGGCCGCGGCGCTGCTGCTGCTCTGTCTGGTGTTGGCCCTTGGGGTGGTGCTGGCCCTGCCGGCCGCCAGCCGGGGCCTGTGCCTGGTTCTGGCCATTGCGGCGCTCCCTCCGGTCCTTCTCTATCCCTCGGCCAAGCGTTGGTTTGCCCTGCCCCAACTGGTGCTCGCCCTCTGCTGGGGCTTTGCCGTGTTGATCCCCTGGGCCGCAGCCCAGGCCAACCTGGCCGGCGGCTGGCCCCTGGCCCTGGCCTGGCTGGCCACCCTGCTCTGGTGTTTCGGCTTCGACACCGCCTATGCCATGGCCGACCAGCCGGACGACCGGGCCCTGGGCATCCGCAGTAGCGCCCTGACCCTGGGGACCGCAGCGCCAGCCGCGATTGGTCTCTGTTACGCCTTAGCGGCCCTGGCCCTGGCCCTGGCGGCCTCTATGACGGGGGTGTCGCCCTGGTTCTGGCCCGCCTGGGCCCTGGCGGCGGCCGGCATGGTGGGCGGGGCCTGGCAGTTGCGGTCGCCCCAGTTGCCCCGTTCGGCCTATGGCCGCCACTTCAGCCAGCAGGTTTGGCTCGGGGCTTTGCTGCTGCTGGCCCTGGTGCTGGGACGCTGGCCATGACGGGTCAACCGGCACCCCTGCGCCGCGGCGATCGGGTGCGCCTGGTGGCCGCCAGCTCTGCCCTCGACGATCTGGAGCGCCTCCAGAACGGCATCGCGGTGTTGGAGGGTTGGGGCTTGGAGGTGGAGGCCCATCCGGCCCCCCTGCGGCGCTGGGGCTACCTGGCCGGCACCGACCGGGAGCGACGGGGTGACTTACTCGGGGGCTCCCCTGGACTGGAGCCTGGGGGCGAACCGGCCGCCCTACTGGCCTGCATGCGCGGCGGTTGGGGGGCGGCCCGGCTGCTGGAGCAGCCGTTGGCGTTGCCGGCGGGCTGGTTGCTGGGCTTTTCCGATGTCACCTCCCTGCTCTGGGCCCAGCTGGCCCGGGGCCTGGGCGGCGCCATCCATGGCCCCCTGGTCACCAGCCTGGCCACGGAGCCCGAGTGGAGCTGCCAGCGGCTGCGCGACCTCCTCTTTGGCCATCCCCTCGCCGATCTGCAGGGGGTGGGCTGGAGCGGCGGAACCGCCAGCGGGCCCCTGTTGGCCGGCAACCTCACGGTGGCGACCCACCTGCTTGGCACCGGCCATTGGCCCGATTTAAGGGGGGCGATCCTGGTCCTTGAAGACGTGGGCGAAGCGCCCTACCGCCTCGATCGCCTGCTCACCCACTGGCGCCTCTGCGGAGCCCTGCAGCAGCTGGCTGGCATTGGCTTGGGCCGCTTCACCGATTGCGACGACCCCGATGGCGAGCCTGGGGACACCAGAGGTGAACCGGCCCGGCGCTTCACGGTCGAGCAGGTGCTGCGCGATCGCACCGCCGACCTGGGCATCCCGGTGGTGGCGGGGCTTCCCGTGGGCCATGGGCCAGGCAACGCCGCCCTGCCCTTGGGGGTGCGGGCCCGGCTGGATGGCCAGCGGGGGCTGCTGCAGATCCTGGGTTAACCCTGGTGCCGGGCCGCCAGCACGGCCTCGGCGATGGTCAGGTCGAAGGGGGTGGTGATCTTGAGGTTGGAGGGCGGGGCCTCGATCACCCGCACCGGCCAGCCCAGCCGCTCGAACAGGGAGGCGTCATCTGTCACGGTCCAGCCCTCCTCGCGGGCGCGGCGGTGGGCCTGGCGGAGGCGCTCCACCCCAAACCCCTGGGGGGTCTGGGCCCCCCAGAGTTCACTGCGATCTGGTGTGCCACGGATCGTGCCGCTGGCATCCACCTGCTTGATCGTGTCGGTGACCCGGGTGGCGGCAATCACGGCCTCCCCGGCCCGCACCGCCGCCCCACAGCGGGCGATCAGCTCCGGAGCCACCAGGCAGCGGGCGCCGTCGTGGATCAACACGTCTTCGGCCCCGGCCGGCAGGGCCTCCAGGCCCCGGCTTACGGACTCCTGGCGAGTATCTCCCCCCTCAATCCAGACCACCGGCCGGTCTGGCTGGGCGGCGCCCACGAGGGCCCGGATCGCCGCCCCATCCACGGGCTGACCGACAAGACCAATCCAAACAATCTCAGGGCAGGCCAGGGCTGCGTCCAGGGTCCAGGCCAGCACCGGCCGGCCCGCCAGGGGCAGCAACAACTTGTTCCCAGGGGCTCCCATGCGCCGGCCACTGCCGGCGGCGGCAATCAGCAAATGCACAAGCGTTCAGTCTCCAGGGGGAATTAGCAGGGCTGATCCATACAATCCAAGCAAGTCTTGATAACGTCCCGGCGACCGCCATGCGCGTGCTGATCCTGATACCGGGCGGGATCGCGTCCCAACTGCAGGCCTTGCCTGCGGTTGCCACTGTGGCCGCCAGCCTCAAGGCCCAGATTCAGGTCGCCTGCGCCCCAGAGGCCGCCGCCAGCTGGAAGCTGTTGCCGGCGGTGGAGAAGGTGCTGCCTTTCAACTTTGGGGAGGGCTCGAGCCTGGCCGACTGGGCCAACCTGCTGGGCAATGTGCGCGAACCTGATTTCCAGGTCTGTCTCAACCTGGCCTCGGGCCGCCAGGTGGATCTGCTGCTCTCGATGAGCCACATCCCCACCCGGGTGGCCACGGCGGGCTTCTCCGCCACCGAGCGCGTGGTCCTCGATGGGGCGACCTGGCCCCAGCAGGCCCTGGCCGCCTACCTGGGGCCCCTGGGCATCGGTCTCGATGCCAACAGCTACCGACTGGCCCTGCCCAAGGCCGCCCTCGATCAGGCTGGCTCCGCCCTGCCCCCGGGCCAGGGGCCGGCCCTGCTGCTCGCCCCGGCCAGGGCGGGCGTTGCCGAAACGGCTGACTGGCCGGCGCACCAATGGCAAGGACTGCAGGAGCGGGTGCGCCAGAAGCTGGCCGACCTGCGGGTGGTGACCCCCCTTGTGGGCGGAAGCCTGGTGGAACGGGCGGCCCAGCTGGCCAGCTGTGATGTGGTCTTAAGCAGTGATCCGATTGCGAGCGAATTGGCCCTGCTTACGGGCACGCCCCTGGTGGCCCTAGGCCGGGAGCCGGCCAGCCTGCCCCAGCGTCCCGGCGTCGAGGGCCTGGGCGGCCCTGACCTGAGCCTGCTTGGTTTGGAGCCGGTTCTCCAGGCCCTCGGCCTTGGATGATCCCGCCTGGGAAGCGGCCCCAGCCGCCCAAGCGGCAGACCGCCAGGGGCCGTCTGCAACGGCGGCGCCCGGGGCACCGGCCCAAGGGTCCCGGCCTGGCCGAAGCCCTGCTGCAACGGGGAGGGGCCACGCCGCTGCTGCTGCTGGCCGGAGTGGTGAATGTGGGCGCGGTGGGCTATCGAGCCACCGAGGGCTGGGACTGGGGGGATTGTTACTGGATGGTGCTGATCACGCTCAGCACCATGGGCTTCAGCGATCCCGCCACCAGGGTGCTCTCCGGCGGCGGCCGCGTTGTCACCACCCTGCTGCTGGTAGGCGGCCTGGTAGTGGTGCAGCAGACCCTGCAGAAACTGCTGGAATTAACCAACACCGGCTACTTCCAGATCCTTCGCGATCGACGCACCCGGCAGCAATTGCGGCGCATGCATAACCACGTGATTCTCTGCGGCTACGGCCGCATCGGCCGCGAAATCGCCGAACAGCTCAGTGCCGAGGAGGTGCCGCTGCTGGTGGTGGAGATGGATACCGACCGGGTGGCCGAGGCCCAACAGCGGGGCCTGCGGGTGCTTCTAGCCGATGCCACCCTTGATGAAACCCTGCAGGAGGCCGGCATTCACCAGTGCCGCGCCCTGGTGGCGGCCCTGCCCAACAACGCTGCCAACCTCTATGTGATCCTCAGCGCCCGCGGCCTGGCGCCCCATTGCCGCCTGATTGCCCGGGCCGATAGCGAGGAGGCCGATCGCAAGTTGCGCCTGGCCGGCGCCGACCAGGTGGTGAGTCCCTACGTGGCCGGCGGCCGCACCATGGCCGCCACCGCCCTGCGGCCCCTGGCCGTGACCTTCATGGAACTGCTGGCCGGTTCCGATTGCGAGGTCGATGAATTCCAGCTCAGCCTTGATCCGGAGCAACTGGGCTCCCTCCATGGCCAGAGCCTGGCGGACCTGCAGCTGGGCCGCCGCAGCGGTGCCCTGGTCCTGGCGATCCGCACCCCCCCGTCCCTGGCTGGGGCCCCCGGGGAGCCAGTGGAGTCGGAGCTGATCGCCAACCCCGGAGGCAGCGAACGGCTGGCCCCCGGCCAGCTGCTGGTGGTGCTGGGCAGTAAGCAGCAGCTCAATCGCTTTGCCGAACTCCTCGGCCCAGGCCTGGCCAGCGTCGAGGTCATGTCGTCCTGAGCCAGGGGCCGTTGCCCAACGGCATACGATCCCCAGACCCTCTTGAAGGCCGTCCTTGCATGGCAAACAGTGCTCCCCTCGCGGGTCAAACCGCCCTGGTGACCGGGGCTAGCCGTGGCATCGGCCGGGCGATTGCCCTCGAGTTGGCTGCGGCGGGGGCCACCGTGGTGGTCAATTACGCCAGCTCGCCGGAAGCGGCCGAGGCCGTGGTGGCTGAGATCGGCGCCGCCGGGGGCCAGGCCTGGAGCTACCAGGCCAACGTGGCCGAGGAGGAGCAGGTGGAGGCGATGGTGAAGGCGGTGCTGGCCAAGGAGGGCCGGCTCGATGTGCTGGTAAACAACGCCGGCATCACCCGCGATGGCCTGCTGATGCGCATGAAAACCGCCGACTGGCAGAGCGTGATCGACCTCAATCTCACCGGCGTGTTCCTCTGCACCCGGGCCGTCAGCCGCACGATGCTGAAGGCCCGCTCCGGCCGGATCATCAACATCACCTCGGTGGTGGCCCTGATGGGCAATCCGGGCCAGGCCAACTACAGCGCCGCCAAGGCGGGCCTGATCGGCCTCACCCGCAGCAGCGCCGCCGAATTCGCCAGCCGCGGCGTCACCGTCAACGCGGTGGCCCCCGGCTTCATCGAGAGCGACATGACCGCCGAGCTCAACAAGGAGCCGATCCTGGCGGCCATCCCCCTGGGGCGCATGGGCCAGCCGGCCGAAGTGGCCAGCGCCGTGCGCTTCCTGGCCGCCGATCCCGCCGCCGCCTACATGACCGGCCAGGTGCTGCAGGTGGACGGCGGCATGGTGATGCGCTGAGGGGCGTTCACGCTGTTGTGTTGATCAAGAAGACGTTGAAGGGGTGGCCTCGCTGGGAGCAGGGATTGGCCCTGAAGTAGGGGTGGCTAAGGGCTGGCCCAGGGCTTCGCGCAGACTGCGGATCCGCTGCAACAGACGCAGGCGGCGGCTGCGGGCGGTGATCGTTATGAACAGGCGCACCGGCACATAGATCAGGGCCATGGCCAAACCAACCCCCGCAATCACCAAAAAGGTCATCACGTTGGGCCCTGAGGTCGGATCGGTCAGGGTCTCTTCCAGGGTGGCGCGCAGGGTTTCCTCCATAGCCGCACCCTATCGACCCGGGCCTGGAGCTGGCGCCCGATTCGGGTTTCCCCACCCGCTAGCGCCTGCGCTAGGCAGGGGCGTTATGGGAGCCTGAGTCCATCGCTTTCCTGCCGCAGCCCACGATGGCCAAGCTGATTCGCTTCTCCGATGCATCCCGTGCCGCCCTGGAACGGGGAGTGGATGCCCTGGCCAATGCGGTCAAGGTCACCCTGGGCCCCAAGGGCCGCAATGTGGTTTTGGAGAAGAAATTCGGCGCCCCCGATGTGGTCAACGACGGCGTCACGATTGCCAAGGAGATCGAGCTCGAAGACCCCTTCGAAAACATCGGCGCCAAGCTGCTGCTGCAGGTAGCCACCAAAACCAAGGACCAGGCCGGAGACGGCACCACCACCGCCACGGTGCTGGCCCAGGCCCTGACCCGCGAAGGCCTGCGCAACGTCACCGCTGGCGCCAATCCGGTGGGCCTGCGCCGCGGCATGGATAAGGCCGTGGCCCAGTTGGTCGGGGCCATCGCTGGCCTGGCCCAACCCGTGGCCGGCGATGCCATCCGCCAGGTCGCCACCGTTAGTTCTGGTGGCGACGAGGAAGTCGGCGCCATGGTCGCCCAGGCCATGGATGCCGTCAGTGTGGATGGCGTGATCACGGTGGAGGAATCCCGTTCCCTGGCCACCGAGCTCGAAATTACCGAAGGCATGGCCTTCGATCGGGGCTACAGCTCCCCCTATTTCGTCACCGACGCCGAACGCCAGGTCTGCGAATACGACAACGCCCTGCTGCTGGTCACCGACCGCAAGATCAGTTCCATTGCTGACCTGGTGCCCGTGCTGGA
Source organism: Synechococcales cyanobacterium SupBloom_Metag_052 (assembly GCA_016463595.1). Classification (GTDB taxonomy): domain Bacteria; phylum Cyanobacteriota; class Cyanobacteriia; order PCC-6307; family Cyanobiaceae; genus BAIKAL-G1. The sequence goes on from JAEMQZ010000040.1 coordinate 13,187, forward strand.
AGCCGTGTCCCGCAGCGGCTCGCCCCTGCTGATCCTGGCCGAGGAGGTGGATGGCGAAGCCCTGGCCACCCTGGTGGTCAACAAGAACCGCGGCGTGCTCCAGGTGGCGGCCGTGCGGGCCCCCTCCTTCGGCGAGCGCCGTAAGGCCGCCCTCCAGGACATCGCCATCCTCACCGGCGCCACCTTGATCAGCGAAGACCGGGCCATGGCCCTCGACAAGGTGACCCTGGACGATCTGGGCCGGGTGCGCCGGGTCACGATCACCAAGGACAGCACCACCCTGGTGGCCAGCGGCGACCACCAGCAGGCCGTTAGCGAGCGGGTGGCCGCGATCAAGCGCGAACTGGAGGGCACCGACTCCGACTACGACCGCGAAAAACTCAACGAGCGCATTGCCAAATTGGCCGGTGGCGTGGCCGTGATCAAGGTGGGGGCCCCCACGGAAACGGAATTGCGCAACCGCAAGTTGCGCATTGAAGATGCCCTCAATGCCACCCGGGCTGCGGTGGAAGAGGGGATCGTCGCCGGCGGCGGCACCACCTTGGTGCAGCTGGCCTCCAGCCTCGATGGCCTCAAGGCCAGCCTTTCGGGTGATGAGCGCACCGGTGTGGAGATCGTGCAACGCTCCCTGGCCGCTCCCTTGATGCAGATTGCCCACAATGCCGGCTTCGACGGCACGGTGGTGGCCTCGGAGGTGTTGGAGCGCAACCTCGGTTTTAATGCCGCCACAGGAACCTATGAAGATCTGCTGGCCGCCGGCATCATTGATGCAGCCAAGGTGGTGCGCCTCGGCCTTCAAGATGCGGTCTCGATTGCCGCCATGTTGCTGACCACCGAAGCGGTGATTGCTGATAAGCCCGAGCCCGCAGCCCCGGCTGCCCCAGGCGGTGATGGCGGCATGGGAGGAATGGGCGGTATGGGCGGAATGATGGGAGGCATGGGCGGCATGGGCATGATGTGAGCCGTTCCGCTTCCCTGGTAGCTGCCTAAGGATTAGGGGATTCGGCCGTTAGCTCCGGGCCCCTCAGCCAGCCAAGGCCTTCACATAGGCGGCCACCTGGAGATCCACGCCGGTGATGGCCGTTCCCACCACCACCGCATCGGCACCGGCTCTTAAGGCAGTCAGGGCGCCTGGGGCACTGGCAATTCCGCCTTCGCAGATCAGGCTCACGGTGTCCGGCAAGCCGGCTCGCAGGGGGGCCAGCAGCTCGAGGCCGGGGGGACGCAAGGCTGCGGTGGCTTCGGTGTAGCCGTAGAGAGTGGTGCCCACCCAGGCGCAGCCCAACTCGGCTGCGCGCAGGCCGTTGGCCACCGAATCCACATCGGCCATCAGGGGGGCGCCGAGGTCGTCGCGGCAGCGGCGAATCAGGTCTGCCAGCTGCTGGCCATTGGGGCGGGGGCGAGCCGTGGCATCGAGGGCGATCACATCGGCCCCCGCCGCCCAGACCGCCCGGATCTCCTCCCAGCCGGGGGTGATGTACACCGGGCTGTCCGGAAAGGGTCGCTTCCACAGTCCCACGATCAGGGCCCCAGGGCAGCGAAGGCGCACGGCGCCGATATGGTCCGGGCTCTCTAGGCGCACGCCGATGGCCCCCTGGGCCAGGCTGGCCTCGGCCATGGCAGCAATCACGTCGGGATGGCGCATGGGCGAGCCCTCGGGGGCCTGCACCGACACAATCAAGCCGCCCTTGAGGGCAGCGCGCTCAGGCCGCATGGGACCGGCTGCTGGAGCCCCCTAGGGAATCGTTGTCGGGAAGCCAGGCACGCAGGCGGGCCAGCTCCGGGTTGCGTGGAGCGGGGGCCGGGCGGCTGGTGCCGGCACCTCGACGGACTTGGGCAGCCGGCGGGCGGGCGGCGGCGGGCACCACCATTGCCATGGGCACCGAAGCGGCCACGGGCACCGAAGCGGCCATGGGGACCAGCGCCTTGGCTGCTGTGGGGGCTGGAGTTGGCATGGGTGCTGGCGCAGGGGCCGTGCTTTCGGCGACCGGTTTGGGCGCGGTGGGGGTGACCTCCCCTGGGGTCAGGCCCACGGGTTCGCTGGAGTGTTGCAGCAGCTGCTGCCACCACAGCAAGGTCTCCCCATGGGCCAGCTCGGCCATCAAGGCCGGTAAGGAGGCCATCCCCTGGCGATGGACCCAGTGGCCTGTGAAGGTGAGCACGGCCTGGGCATCGCGGCAGTTCACGGCCCCGGCCAGCAGGGTTCTGGCCGCTTCGCGGCGGGCCAGGGCTGAGGGGACAGAGGGGGGCTTGGCACGCACGGGATGGACTCCTTCAGGTGAGCTTGCGATCCAGTAGCGGACGGATCAAAAGAAACAGGCCCAGGGCCAGAACCGCCAACACCCCCAGGCAGGCGGCTCCGGTGAGGGAGCCGTAGGGGGCCACCAGCACCACTTCGCCAAGGGAAAAGTGGCCGGCGTACACGGCGCGGATCGGTTCTATGGCGAAGGTAAGGGGATTTAGGGCCGCTAGCCAGCCCAACCAGGTGGGCATGAACGAAATTGGCGCCAGGGCGGTGCTGGCAAACAGCAGGGGCAGGTTGGCCACAAAGATCACTGCGATCAGCTCGATATGGCCGGGCAGGGCAAAGGCCAGCCCCAGACTCATGGCCGTCACGGCAAACACCAGCAGTAGCAAAATCACCAGCACCAGCAGCAGACCCGCCCCACCAGGCCAGCCGTAGCCCAGCAGGGCCGCCGTGGCGATGATTGCCAGGCTCTGCACCAGGCTGAGGCTGGTGATGTACAGCACCGAGGCCATCACAATCGAACTGCGGGAGCGCAGGGGCGCCACCAGCAACCGGTTGAGGAAGCCAAATTCCCGATCAAACATCACCGGCAGGCCGGCATTGAGGGCGCCACTGAAGGCGGTGAACACGATCACCCCGGCGCCGAGGAAGCGGCCATAGCTCATGCCCTCGGGCAGCAGCCCTTCCGGCGCCTTGGCAAACAGGGCTCCGAACAACACCAGCCAGATCAACGGTTGCAACACGCCCGCCACCAGGGTGGAGGGGCGCCTGGCCAGCTGCAGAAACAGGCGCCGGGTCAGGGCCAGGGTTTCCTGGCTCAGGTCCGAAAAGGCCGAGCGGGGGGCTGAAGCCGGGGTGGCT
>JAEMQZ010000118.1 GCA_016463595.1 Synechococcales cyanobacterium SupBloom_Metag_052
CCGATGGAGAGCTTTGGCTTTGAGGACTGGCCGGGGGTGGGGGTCGTTTACGCCGATTGAACCAATACAGACATCGGGCTGCCCTAAGGAGCTGAACAGCGATTGAAGGCTTAGGCAGGGACCTAGTCGAGCTTGTTGATCAGCTGGTGATGGCGTCACGTGCGCCACCGTCCGCAGGATTGAAAACTAGGCACGATTGGGCGAGGGGCGTCTGAATTAGGTGTCGATCTTGCGATCCAGCCACTGGGTAACTATATAGACCCCAACAAACATCGGCAGATAGGCGACCCACATGTTGGGCAGGTCGAGCTCTGAGTTATTGATCAAAGTAAGACCTCCGTAGCTGATCGCTCCATAGATCAATGCCCTACGCAGGGGTGCGGAGATCTTTTTCAAGAGAAATCAAAAGGAAGCTGACGTTCAGAGTAGCCCCGGCAGACGGGTACTGCCCTTTGAGGCACCTGAGTCGATCCTGCCGTCATCACGCCACAAACCGCTTGTAGAGCCAGCGCACAAAGCCACCCAGCACGGGCACGGGCTCAAACGTGGGGCCTACGAAATCAAAATAGTCGCGATGCTCCACGATCTTTCCGTCGGCACCAATGCGTAGGCGCGTGGTGCCGGGATAAATAAACTCAATCCCCTTGATCTTGAGGCCCATTGTCCACTCAACGAATGCGATCTCGCCGTTAAGGGCGACCGCACCGGGCACAAGGAAGACATCATCGCAGCGGCGCATCAATCCTTCCTGGGCAACAATATAGGCTTCAATGCCACGTCTTTCCTGAGTTGGATCCTGAAAATGGACCGACTCGTCGTAGACAGCCCGCCACTGGTCCGCCTTGGGCCCTGGAGTTCCGTAGGGCTTAGTGAAGAGAGCCTTGAGCAGCTCCTCGGTGAGTGGTGGGGTGACAATGGCGTCCATTGTGTCTGGGTAGAACGGCTGGGGAGCTGATAAAAATGTAGCTAGAAATTCAAGGGGTTTGCTGATACATCTTTTCCAGCCGTTCCCTGCTGAAGTCCACATAAAGAAGCTGTTCACCCGGCTGGGGAGCCTCAGGGTGGATCCTGCTACGCCTTGGGAAAGATTGGGAAGAGGTCCGGCCTGTGGAGCTCCTCAGGGTACGAGTCATTAGGGCAAAGGCTCCACCAGCGATGGCCGCAAAGCAGATCAAATAGATGACAGCCAAAAAATCGTTCATTGCCTTTCCTGCTTTTCGCCACTCTATTGTAACGAAATGTGAAACGTGGTTCTCGCCTTCTGGGGCTCGCCTTACCTGAGGGCCTCGATCCGGGTTATCGGCGCTGCTGACGATCAGAGACGTGGGATCTGGTTGGCGCTGAGGTCCCAGAGCTGCCTAGCCAGAACGTCGGAGCAGGCTTCGGAACTGGGTTGGCCAGGCTCAAACCGCAGCCGACCCGGGGCCAGCACCCGGTTGCTCCAATACTGGAATCCGCTGGATTCTGACCTTGCCTGTGGCACTAGGCCGGTGGCCAGGCCTGCCAGCAGGGCACCAGCCCTTTGGGGCGTTTCCGTGAGCCTCAGCAGGTCGCGGGCCACCAGGGCGAACAGGGCTTGGGCCCCGGGGTTATGGCTGCGGCTATGGCGGAAGAAGCCATCCTTGCTGCGCGGGATCACCAGCCCCGGGCTCCAGGCGAGCACCGGCAGGGGCCTGCCCTGCTCCCGCAGCTGCCTCTCCAGCTCCCGCGCCATCAGCAGGTTGCAGAGTTTGCTGTCTTTGTAGGCCTTCTCGGCATTGAAACTGGCGCTGCCATCCAGCATGGGCGCCCCAGGGCCCTGGCGCAGCCCAGCCAGGTCTCCCAGGCCGGCCGGCTGGCCCACCTTGCCTCCGGCGCTGTTGGGGTCATGCACTTCCGAGGCCGTCACCACCAGCCGCGCAGCCGTGCCCTGCACCAGCAGGGGCATCAGCTGCTGCAGTAGGGCTTGGTGGGCCAGGTGATTCACCGCGATGGTGAGTTCGAATCCCTGGCTCGACCAGCGGGGTTCAGCCCAGCCGCTGTATTGCAGGCCGGCGTTGAGCACCAAGGTGTCGATCGGCTCCCCCTCTGCCAGCAGGGATTGGGCGCAGCACTCAACGCTGCTCAGATCGGCCAAATCGCAGACGGGTGTGGAGACACGGCTGCCCAGGCGCTCACTCAGGCCCGCGGCGGTGGCGGCATCCCGGCAGGGCAGGGTGAGGCGGTGGCCGTCCTGGAGCAGCAGAGCTGCTGCCTGAAAACCGATGCCAGAGCTGCCGCCGGTGAGCAGGATGTGCCGCCTAACGGACGGAAGCGCGCTCATCGCCGGCTCGCCCGCACCAGCAAACCATCCTTCGGCGAAGGGCTCGGAATGATCCTGAGGCTCAGGTCTTGATCTGGCTCTAGCGCCAAGGTCAGTTGCTTGAGCAGCCCCACCGCTAGCAGGCGTATTTCCAGCTCGGCCAACGCCTTACCCAGGCACACGCGTTCACCCCCTCCAAAGGGCAGCAAGGTGGCCTTCGTGCCGCCGGCCAGATGGCGCTGCGGCCGGAACACCTCCAGATCCTCGTTCCCACTGGCATAGCGATGGCTGGCGGTGATGCTCACCTGAACCACCTGATCCGCCGGAATCAACACATCAGCCAGCACAATCGGCTCGCGAGTGCGGCGGAAGAAGCCACCCACCGGCGGGGCCAGCCGCATCACTTCTTTCAGCACCGCATCAAGACGCGGAGCACGGCTGCTGTCGTAGGCCGTCCCGGCCTCCCCCGGTGCTGGCGGCCAGGGCAAGCCATCTAGCTCCTGCTGCAGCCAGGCCAGCTCGGCTGGATGTTGCAGCAGGCTCAGCAGCAAACAGCTCAGGGACGACGCGGTGGTTTCGTAGCCGGCGAACAGCAGTAGAAGCAGTTGCTCTGCCACGTCAGCGTCACTTAGGGGCAGGCCCGCCTCATCCAGGCCACCAGCCAGCAGATCGAGCCCACCAGCCGCTAACGGCGCTCCGGCGGCAGCATCGTTCTGTGCCTTCTCGAGCACGGCGCCTAGGCAGCGCAGCAGACGCTGGCGGGCCTGCAGGGCCCGGGCGTAGGGGCTGCCGGGTAGGGCAAACGGCAAGGAAAACAGGCCCTGGCACCAGGTTTCGAAATCAACGAACAAAACCTCGCGATCAACCGGATCGAGCCCCAGCACCGTGCTGGCAATCACGCTGAAGGCAAAGCGCCTCAGCTTTGGCACCAGGGCCAGCGGCGCTGCATCAGCCAGCAGCTCCGTTTTGAGTTCTTCGACCAGCGCCACGATCGCCGGGCTATAGCGCTTCAGGGCAGAAGCAGCGAACAGCTGGCCCACCACCCGTCGACGGGCTTTGTGGTCGGCACCGTTGCGGTTAGCCAGGGACAGGGGCCCCAGCAGCTTGCGCACACTGTCTGGCCACCAGCCCTCAACGGCATCGCCCTGGGCGAATAGGTCATTGATGGCCTTCTCCCCCCGGATGAACACGGTGCGTTGCCCCAAAAGGGTGGTGCCGTACACATCGCCGTAGCTCTCGAAGCGAGAACGGGCAAAATCGGGATCACGCAGAAAGGAGAGGGTTTCGAGAACTCCGCTCACAGCAGGCGTAATCGGCAGGGGGCGAGGGGTGGCGGGATCGGGAGGCAACCAACCGTCTCCAGGGGGACTACCAGGTTGTCGGATCGCCGCCGGCACCGCGCCGCGGCGGATCTTTTATGACCGCTGCAATCCCCGCGTCCAACACCGAGTCCACTTCACACCAGCTGATAGCGCAGCCCATCGGCCGGTCGAACCAAGCCGAAAAAACCCCTAGTTTTGGGGCCAAAGCGACTGCAGGCCCGCCAGGTCTTTCACCCGCAGGAAGCTCTCCTAAGTGAGTTGCAGTCACGGTGGGGCGTTGCAGCCACCAGCATGGGGAGGTCGATAAACTCGCCATGCTGCTGAACCCCTTTTACCCCTTCACCACGGCGAAGGTTCTGGCCCTCAAGGCCACCATCCTCGTGCTGTTGAAGCTGGTCATCAAAGCCCGGGTCCAGATCGTGGCAGGTTCAGCCCTGGGCATTGCTCTGTTGCTACTCCAAACCCTGGTGTTCCTGGCCGTCAGCGGTGGCTTGGTGCTGGCTGCTGGCGC
>JAEMQZ010000041.1:0-9199 GCA_016463595.1 Synechococcales cyanobacterium SupBloom_Metag_052
GGCGTCAGGTCAAGGGCTAGGACGGCTGGACCGTAAGGCCCATCCCATGGTCGCCCGTCGCGGCTCGCCACCCCTGCCTGGCTCCTCCAGCCGCGCCCCATACGGGGATCGGGACGGGGATCAAACCAGGGACCCAGACCAGCTGCCCCTGAGTAAGGCCAAGCGGACGGATTCAGCGTTCTGGTGGCTTTGGGGCGGGCAGTTGGTCTCCAACCTCGGCACCCAGGTGAGCCTCTATGGCCTGGGCCTATGGCTCTTCCAGCTACAGAACCACCTGCTGGATTTCGCCGCCGTGGCCATCGTTGTTCAGCTGGCCAAAATTCTGGCCCTGCCTGTGGTGGGCCCCTACCTGCAGCAGTGGCGTCGACGGCGCGTGATGGTGGTGGCCAATGGCCTCGGGGCCCTGGGCACCCTGGCGCTGGCGGCGCTGCTGCTGTCGGCGGACCGGGGAGGCCCTCCCCCGAGCTTGCTGGCCCTGCTTCCCCTGCAGGGGCTGGCGGCCGCGGCCGAGGCCAGCTTGGTGCTCTGTTTCGCCAGCCTGATCCCCCTGCTGGTGCCAGCTGGAGGGGCGCGTCACCGGGCCAATGGCCTATTTGCCAGCAGCGATGGACTGGTGTTGATTGCGGCGCCGTTTCTGGGGGCCTGGCTTGTGGGGATCGCCGGTCTGCGGGGCGTGCTGGTGCTCGATGGTTTGAGTTTTGGCCTGGCCCTGACCTGCGTGCTTCTGGCCCCCTGGCCCCAGGCAGCCCTGGCCCCGGCCTCGGCAGCAAGCCCCCATGCAGCGGCCCTGAGCGGAAGGTCCTGGGCCCAGGCGCCAATCCGCTTTGGCCGCGATCTGGCCTGCCTATGGAGCGATGGGGCCCTGCGGCGCCTGGCCCTGCTCGGCACGGCGATGGCCTTTGTCTACGGCGCCACCGAAGTGCTGTTCCCCGCCTGGGTGATCACGGCCCTAGGGAATGGCCGCCTCGGCGGGGCCCTGGTGGTGGGCGGCCTGGCCTACGGGTTGGGGCTGCGCTTTTGGCTGGCCCATGCCCCCAGGCTCTGGGGGCGGACCCTGGCCAACTTGCTGGTGATCCAGAGCCTGGCCCTGATGGGGGCGGGGCTGGTGGTGTTTGAGGAGCTAATCCCCCTCTGGTACGCAGGACTGGGCTGCTTCACCCTGGCCTTACCGGTTTGTTTAGCGATCGTGCAAAGCCGCTGGCAGCAACTGGTGCCCGTGGCCGAGCTGCCGCGGCTGTTATCGGTGCGCTACGCCCTGGAATGGCTGGCCCGGCTGGCGGCCTTCATTGGCAGCGCCCTGGTGGTCGACCAGCTGCTGCGACCCGCCCTGGCCTGGCCCCATTGGCCGGAGTGGCTGCCGCAGGCCCTGGGCACGGGACCGGGCCGACCCATGGCCGTGGCCCTAGGGGGCCTGGGCTGGGTGCTGCTGCTGGCCTTGGTCAGCCAGTCGCTGCGGCCGCCGGGCCTGGGATGGCCAGGGCGAAATCAGGCCTAAATAGGAGCTTTCCGCCAATTCTGCACAAGGGTGCCAGCGCTGGGCCCGCCAATGGGAGCATGGCGCGATGCGGGTCCTGATCTTCACCTCCAGTGGCGGCACCGCCCACGACGCCGCCGCCGGGGCCCTAGGCGACTGGCTGCGCCAGTGGGATCCGGGCGGAGAGGTTTTGATCGAGCAGGTGCTGGAGAACGGCAGCGGCCCCTACCGGGGCGGGGTCGCTCTCTACAACTGGATCCAAAAGCACGCCCCCTGGCTCCATCAGGCCTACTGGTGCCTGATGGAGTTTGAGGACCTGATCAAACCCGGCACCGTCCTGTTTGGCCGCCGTTACCTGGCCCAGCTGCTGCGCCGGTTCAGACCAGAGCTGATCATTTCCACCCACCCCCACACCAACCGGGGCCACTTTGCTTACGCCAAGCGCCTGCTGGGTCCCCAGCTGCGTTGCCTCACCTGCTGCACCGAACTCGCCGGCGGCTTTGGCTTCAGCCGCAACTGGATCAGCTCCAGCGCCGATGCCATCTGGGTCCAAACCGCCGAAGTTGCCGCCGAACTCAGGCGGCGGCACTACCCCGCCGAACGCATCGCCCTGCTGGGTCCCCTCCTCTATCCCGCCTACCACCTGCCGTTGCCGGCAGGCCAGCGCCTTGAAACGGGCCCCTTAACCCCGACTGCGGCCAGCGAAGCGGGGGACGATGCCGATGCCAACGATTCCCTACCCCTGCTGGTCTTGGGGGCCGGTGCCAATGGGGCCAATAACCATTGCCGCCTGCTGGAGGTCCTGCGGCCCTTCGCCGGCCGTTTGGCGGTGGTGGCCCTGACGGGACGGCGCCAGGCAGCGTTGGAGCAGGTGCAGGGTTGGGCAGCGTCTCACCCGGAGCTGGCCGTCCAGGCCCTCGGCTTCCAAGGGCCCGAGCAAATGGTGGCCCTTTATCGCAGGGCCTGGGCCCTGGTGGCGCGGCCAGGGGCCCGCACGGCCACCGAAGCCTTGCTGCTGGGCTGCCCTCTGGTCTTCAACACCTTTGGCACGACCATGCCCCAGGAATGGTTGGCCAGGCACTATTTCCGCAGCCGCGGCCTAGAGCGCTCCATTGGTCGCCCCGAGCAGCTGGCGACCCTAGTGGCCGCCTGGTTGGACCGGCCGGAAACCTATGGCGACTGGAGACGTCGTTACCAGCAGCATCGTCTATTTTCCGATCCCCATTCCCTAGGGCGCCTACTGCTAGGAAGCTGATCGCTCATCGGTAGACTGACCCTCTAAATGGGCCGCCAAAAGCCAGACCCAGCAAGGACTTGCAGTTTCCTTAATCCAGCTAAAAACAGCCCGAACCCCCGAGTTGCCTCCGCCGACCACCCCTTCGTTGACCTTCTCGCCGACAGTCCCCAGCCCCGAGCCCATCGCGATTGTGGGGATTGGTTGTCGGCTTCCTGGTGGCATTGGCTCGCCCCAGGCCTTTTGGGACTTACTGCGCGAAGGGCGCGATGGGATTACGGACATTCCCGCCAGCCGCTGGGACCTGGGCCAACATTTCGACGCCGATCCGCTCAAGCCCCTGAGCCAGACCGTGAGACGTGGCGGCTTCATTGAGGGCATCGACCAGTTTGATGCGGCCTTCTTCGGTATCTCGCCGCGGGAAGCGCTTTGCATGGATCCCCAACAACGGCTGCTGCTGGAGGTGGCCTGGCGCGCCCTCGAGCATGGCGGCCAACCCCTCGATCGCCTGCGCGGCCAGCCGGTGGGGGTGTTTATCGGCATCTCCAGCCTCGATTACAGCTCCCTGCTCTGGGCCTCCAGCGAGCACTACGCCACCCCCGATAACGAGCCGTTCGTGTTGCCGGGCAATACGGGCTGCATCGCCGCCAACCGGATCTCCTACTTCCTCGACCTGAAGGGCCCCAGCTTCACGGTCGACACGGCCTGCTCCTCTTCGCTGGTAGCCGTGCATCTGGCCTGTGAAAGCCTCTGGCGCGGCGAATCCACGGCGGCCCTGGCCGGTGGCGTGCAGGCCCTCATCCATCCGGGCATCCAGATGAGCTTCTGCAAGGCCGGGCTGCTGGCGCCCGATGGACGTTGCAAGAGTTTTGACGCCAGCGCCGATGGCTACGTGCGCTCGGAAGGGGCGGGGGTGGTGCTGCTGAAAACCCTCTCGGAGGCCCGCCGCTGCGGCGATCCGATTGTGGCCCTGATCCATGGCACGGCTGTTAATTCCGACGGCCGCAGCAATGGCATGGCCGCCCCCAACCTCAAGGCCCAAATCGCCTGCGTGCGCCAAGCCTTTGCCCGCTCCGGCCTGGACCCGGCCGCCACCCAGTACGTCGAAGCCCACGGCACGGGCACCCGCCAGGGGGATCCGATCGAACTGCGGGCCCTGGGCACCGTGCTGGGGGAGGGCCGCCCAGGCGACCAGCCCTGCCGGGTGGGCTCGGTCAAAACAAACCTCGGCCATGGCGAAACCGCCGCCGGGATTACCGGCTTGATCAAGGCGGCCCTGTGCATCCAGCACCGCCAGATCCCGGCCAGCCTGAACTTTTGCACGCCCAATCCGGCGATTGATTTCGCCGGGCTGAAACTCCAGGTGCAAACGGCCCTAGAACCCTTCCCAGCCCCGGACCAGCCGGCGGTGGTGGGGGTGAGTTCCTTTGGCTTTGGCGGCACCAATGCCCATGCGGTGCTGGCCGAGGCGCCACCGGCGGAAGTCGGGTCCCCAGGCGCTGCTCCCCTTCCACTCCAACTCCTAACCCTGTCGGCCCGCACCAGCGTCGCCCTAAGGGCCACAGCTAGCCGCTACTTGGAGCTACTGCGCCAACGGCCGACCCTGGCCCTAGGCGATCTTTGCGCCAGCGCTAACCAACAGCGCACCGCCTTCCAGCAACGCCTGGTCTGCCTGGCCAGCGATCGGGCCGATCTGGAAGGCCAGCTGGAGGCCTTTGCCGGGGGCAGTTCCCCAGCGGCGTCTAACACCGTGGCGTCGCAAGCAGCCCCATCCCCCCTGGTCGCCGTGGCCGGACGCAGGCCGGGCAAGGTGGCCTTCCTGATCAGCGGCCAAGGCACCCAGGAGCGGGCCATGGCCCAAGATCTCTATGGCCGCCATCCGGTGTTCAGGGAGGCCTTCGATCGGGCCGCAGCCCTGGCGGACCCGAGCCTGGAGCTATCCCTGAAGCGGGTGCTGCTTCCAGAACCTGGCGAGGAGCAGCAGGCGGCCCAGGCCCTGGAGCAAACCGCCATCGCCCAACCCGCCCTGTTTGTGGTGGGCTACGCCCTCAGCCAGCTCTGGGCCGGCTGGGGCGTGCAGCCGGACCTGCTGCTGGGCCATGGCGCCGGCGAAGTGTTGGCAGCCCATCTGGCCGGCGTCTTTGACCTGGGCGATGGGATGCGGCTGATCACGGCGCGGGGCCAGCTGATGCAGGCCCTGCCTACTGATGGGGGCATGGTCACCCTGCTCGCGCCCATCGATAAGGTTCAAGCCCTGATAACCCCCGATTCCAGCCTGAGCGTGGCGGCCCTCAACGCTCCACTCAACACGGTGGTGTCGGGTCCCGCTGATGCCATTGGGGCCCTGGTGGAACGGGCCCAGGACTCTGGCGTTGGCACCGCGCGCCTGCCGGTGGCCCATGGTTTCCACAGCCCGGCCATGGCCCCGATGCTGGATGCCTTTGCCCAGCTCCTGACCCAACTGCGCCTATCTGCGCCAGCCCGGGCCCTGGTCAGCAGCCACAGCGGTGAGCTCGCCGGGGCCGAGGTCGCCGATCCGGCCTATTGGTGTAACCAAGTAGTTGGGCCGGTGCGGTTCGCCCAAGGGGTGGCCACCCTCCAGGCCCAGGGGGCCCGCCTGTTTGTCGAGGTGGGCCCCAGGCCCAGCCTGATCACCCTGGCGAAGCAGACCCTGGCCCCGGGTCCCGGCCAGGGCCAGCCAGCCCCAGGCCAGGAGCCCCTGTTCCTGCACTCCCTGGTGCCCGGTCAGGACGATTGGGGCGTGATCCTGGCCAGCCTGGCCCAGCTGCATCTGCGCGGTCTGGCGATCGATTGGAGCTCCTTCCATGCCCCCTTTGCCCAGCAACGCCTGACCTTGCCGGGCTACCCCTTTGAGCGCCAACGCCATTGGTGGCCAGCGGGCCGGGGCCAGGTCCCCGGCGCCCACCATTGGCTCGACCAGCTGGGCCTAGTCAGCCTTGATCAGGGCCAACCAGGGACCGGTGCAGCGACGCATGCTGGCTTAAGTCAAGGGCCATCGCCCCAGGCCGCCGATGCCGTTAGCGGCCCCCTGGCCCCAGTTGCGGCGGCCGATCGCAGTCCCAAGCGGCTGGATCTGCCGCCTGGCCGCATCCACTACCAGGTGAGCCTGGACCCCAGCCAGCAGGCCGACCTGGCCGACCACGCCATCCGCGACCAGCCCGTCTTCCCGGCGGCCGGGTTCCTGGTGTTGGCGGCCCAGGTGGCGGCCCAGGAGGGGCTAGCCCTGAACTTTGGTGCCCTCAGCCTGGAGCGACCCCTCCGCCTGGGCGCAGCCCCCCGGCAGCTGCAATTGGTGCTGGAGGAGGGATCGCTGGCCTTCCACAGCCGTAATCCCGGCGAACCAGCCTCCGGCTGGACCAGCCATGGCCGCCTGGGCCTGGCCCAGGACCCTGCAAAGATCAGCCCTGGCTTTGCCGGACTGGACGAAGGGGGCGCCCCCTTCTCCCCAAGCCTGCCCCCAGACGGCGCCGAAACCCTTGACCCCAAAGACTTCTACGCAGCCCTAGCCCGCTGCGGTCTGACCTATGGCCCCCGCTTTCGGGGCCTCCACCAGGTGCACCGCCAGCAGGGCCAGGCCTGGGCTGAACTCAGGCGCCCCGCCGGTGGCGGCGACGAAGGCCTGCTGGACAGCTGCTTCCAACTGGTGGCAGCCAGCCTGGACCCGGAGGCCGCCAGCGGCCAGCTGTTCCTGCCCGTGGGCCTGGAGGCCCTTGCCCTCGCACCAGGGAAATGGCCCGAGCGATTCAGCTGCGAGGTACGGCTGCAAGCCAACCTTGAGCCAACCCAGGTCTGCGCCGACCTGATCTGGCATGCCAATGGACAACTGCTGGGCTGGATTCGGGGCTTCCGGCTAAGGCGTCTGCCTCGCCAGGCAGTGGATTGGATGTTTCCATCAGCCCAGCTCCCGCCCGCCGATCCGGCGCTCGATCCGGCCAGCTGGCTGATCGAAAGCCACTGGGAACCGCTGGGCTGGGATTCGGTGGGCTTAGATCTGCCGTTGCTGGATCGGCCCCTGCTGATCGGCGCGGGCCAGCACCAGGGCGAAGCCTTTGGGGCCTGGGCCAGCGCCCAGGGCCAACCGCCCTGGCGCCTTGGCTTTGGCGAGCCCCTTCCCGCCGGCAGCGGGCCAGTGCTGGTCTGGCCTAATCCGAACGCCGCCGAGCCCCTTGCTTTGGCCCAGCAGCTTCTAGCTCTGGTGCAGCAGCTCCAGGCCCCCGGCAACGCCAACAACGCGCTTCAAGACCAGGCCGCTGGTTCTGGGTCCCCAGGCCGCCGCAAACCCAGGCCCCTGTGGCTAGTGCTGGAGGGCGACAGCGCCTCGAGTGGGGTGCTGGCGGGCTTTGCCCAAACGGCTGCCCTGGAAACCCCCCAGCTGGCCTGGACCCTGCTGCACCTCTGCGCCGATCCCCAGCAGCAGCCCCAGGCCGGGGACTGGAACCAGCTCTGGGCCCTAGCTGAACAGGAAGCAAGTCTTCTCTGGAGGTCGGGCCAGGCCCATGGCCAACGGCTGCAACGGCTAGCGCCTGAGCGGTTCCGCATCATTAGTAACGACCCCGGCCGCCTCGAAGCCCTGGTGCGCCAACCGCTGGCGCCAACCACCCTGGTGAATGGCGAGCTGGAGCTGGCCGTGGAGGCCACGGGCCTGAATTTCCGCGACGTGCTCAATGCCTTAGGCCTGCTGGCGGCCTACGGGGAGGAGCTGGGCCTGGCCGAGGGGGCCCAGGTGCCCTTTGGCGGCGAGTGCGTCGGCCGGGTGGTGGCGGTAGGCCCCGGCGTGGATCCGGCCCTGCTCGGCCAGCGGATGCTGGCGGCCCTGGCCGTGGGCAGCTTGGCCAGCCATGTCAACTGCCGCGCCGAGCTCTGCGTCCCCCTGCCAACTGGGCTCGATAGCGAAACCGGCGCCAGCCTCAGCACGGTCTTCCTCACGGCCCTCTATGGGCTGGAGCACCTGGCCCAGCTCCAGCCAGGGGAAACGGTGCTGATCCATGCGGGCGCCGGCGGCGTCGGCCAGGCGGCCCTGCAGGTGGCCCGCCGCTGCGGCGCCCGCATCCTGGCCACTGCCAGTGGGCCCAAACAACAGGGCCTACTCGACCAGGGGGTGGAGGCCGTGTTCGACTCCCGCAGCCTGGCCTTTGCCGAGCAGGTGCGCTCCCATACGGGCGGCAAGGGCGTCGACGTGGTGCTCAACAGCCTCAAGGGGGACTGGGTCGATGCCAGCTTCCAGGCCCTGGCTCCAGGCGGTCGCTTCATCGAACTCGGCAAAATTGAGATCTGGAGCCGGGCCCAGGCCCAGCAGCGCCGTCCCGATGCGGCCTACCTGCCCTTCGACCTCCTCGAGGTGGCCGCCGCCGAACCCCAACGGGTGCGCCAACTGCTGATCGATTTCTTGGCAGACCTCGCGCAGGGAAGCTTCCAGCCCATTCCCATCGAGGTGTATCCCATCTCGGCCGTGCCGGACGCCTTCCGGCTCCTGGCCCAGGCCCGCCACCGGGGCAAGGTTGTGGTGCGCCAGGCGGATCGGCCGGCGCCGCTGGCGATTACGGCCCAAGCCACTTACCTGATCACCGGTGCCCTGGGGGGCATTGGCCTGCGGCTAATCGACTGGCTGGCCCAACGGGGGGCTACCTGCCTGCTGCTCATCAGCCGCTCGGCAGGGTCCCCCTCCCTGGAGGTCAAGCAACGGCTCAAAGAGCTCGAGTCGCGCGGCATCCGCTGCAGCCTGCTGGCCCTGGATCTAGCAACTGGCCCAGGCACCGAGGCCAGCACCGCCCTGGCCGAGGCCATCCGCGCCCTGCCTTCCGAAAAGCCCTTGAGAGGCCTGTTCCATGCCGCAGGCGTGCTGGACGACGGCCTGGTCAGCGGCCTCACCCCGGAGCGGCTGACGGCGGTGCTGGCGCCCAAGCTGGCCGGCTGGCATCTGCTGGAGGCCGCCCTTAAGGCTGCTGGGAAGACCCCGGCCCAAGCGACGCCTTCGCCAGGGCAACCAAGCGATGGGCTGGACTTTTCGATCGCCTTCTCATCGCTAGCCTCCCTACTGGGATCGCCCGGCCAGGCCGCCTACGGGGCCGCCAACGGAGGCCTCGATGCCCTCTGCCGCCAGGACTTCGTGGTTGGGGACAGCCGCGATGCAAAGCCCGTGCGGCTGGCGATCCAATGGGGTCCCTGGGATGGGGCGGGCATGGCTGCGGGCAAGACCAGACGCCTGGAGGGACTGGGCGTGGGACTGCTGCCGGCAGCAGGGGCGTTAAGGGCCCTCGACTTGCTGCTGGAACGGGGCCAGGGCGGCGTGGTCGCCGTGCTCAACAACGATTGGCCGCGCCTACGCGACCAGGCCAACCCCCGCCAGCGACCCGTGCTGGCCCCCCTGATTCAAGACGGCGACGGCGAAACCCCGACCACGCCAGCGGCCCAAGCCGCGGCGGCCCGGGACGACCTGCTCGCCCGCCTGACGGCGGCGGCCCCGGGCGAGG
>JAEMQZ010000041.1:9299-16107 GCA_016463595.1 Synechococcales cyanobacterium SupBloom_Metag_052
GCGGCGGCCCGGGACGACCTGCTCGCCCGCCTGACGGCGGCGGCCCCGGGCGAGGCGATGGCCCTGGTCACCCGGCTACTGCAGGGTCGGCTCGGCCAGGTGATGGGCCTGGCCGAGGGGCAAACGATCGATCCGGGCGAATCCCTGTTCCAGCTCGGCCTCGATTCACTGATGGCCGTGGAATTTGCCGCCGGGCTCCAGGCCGACCTGGGCCTCAAGGTGGACTTCGAAGCCCTCAGTGGCGACCCCAGCTTGGAGAGCCTGGCAGAACTGCTGCTGGCCGAGTTGCAACCGGAGGGCGTAACCCCCACCAAACCGGGCCTGGACCTGGGCGCCCAGGCCCAGCTGGATCCCGATTGGCGCAGGCCCGATCGCCAGCCCCTCCCGGGCGAATCCCTGGGTCCTCCGGGCGAGGCGATCCTGCTCACCGGCAGCACTGGGTTTCTCGGGGCCTACCTGCTGGCCGGCCAGCTGCAGCGTTGGCCCGAGCTGCGGGTGCGGGCCCTAGTCCGCTGCCCCTCGCCAGCGGTGGGTCTTGATCGGATCCGCACCAACCTGGAGCGCTACGGGCTTTGGCAAGAGGGGTGGGAGCAGCGGCTCGACGTGGTGCCAGGCGACCTGGCCCAGCCCCAATTCGGCCTGGAGCCCCAGGCCTTTGCGGCCCTGGCCACGGGCCTGGGCGGGATTCTCCATAACGGCGCCCAACTGAGCCAAATGGCGAGCTACGGCCAACTGGCTCCCGCCAATGTGGGAGGCACCCGCGCCGTGTTGCGGCTCGCAAGCCTGGAGCAGCCCCTGGCGGTGCAGATGATTTCGAGCGTGGCGGTGTTTGAGGCCACGGCCTATCGCAACCGGCCGATCCTGGAAAGCGATGAACTCCAGGAATGGCGGGGTATCCACCTGGGCTACTCCCAGACCAAGTGGGTCAGTGAAAGGTTGGTGTGGGCCGCCGGGGCGGCCGGCCTGCCGGTGAGCGTCTACCGGCCGCCCCTGATCGGCGGCCATTCCCGCAGCGGCGCCTGGCACCAGGACGACCTGCTGCAGCGGCTGCTGCAGGGGTGCCTGGAGCTGGGCCTGGCCCCGGACCTGGCCTGGGAGCTTGATCTGGTGCCCGTCGATTACGTGGCCGATGCGGTGACCGCCCTGGCCTGGCGCCCGGACGCCGTGGGCCGGGCCTATCACCTGCACCACCCCGAACCCGTGATGCTGAAGGACCTGCTCGTCCAGCTGGTCGAGGACGGTGCGGCCCTGGAGGTGGTGCCGATGGAGCGTTGGCTGGCGGCGATCGAGGCCAATGCCACCAACCCCCTGTATCCGCTGCGGGCCTTTTTCCACCAGCGCTGGGGCGATGACCAGCTCACCTATCCAGAGCTCAACCAACAGGGCCTGCGGGCCAGGCCCAGCGCCGAGGCCACCGTGGCGAGCCTGGCGGCCCTGGGGGTGCGTTGCCCCAGCTTCGCGGAGCTGATCGCCCCCTATGGGATGGCCCTGCTGGGCGCCGGCGCCAGTAACCGATGACCCTGACGCCGGCAGCGGCGCCCCCATGGGAGCTAGCGACCATCTCTGGTGGCTCCATGGGGTTGGACGCGACTGGCGACCTGGCTTCCCACCTGGCGTTAGTCCTGGCCTGGGCCCTGGTCCTCACCTTGAGCATGCAGACCCTGCTCACCGGCTGGTTTTATCTGCAAGTGCGCGGCTTGTTGCTTCAGCGCCAACGCTGGCCCGAGGAACCAGCCGGAGGCTGGCCGGCGGCGGAGGTGGTGCTCTGCCTGCGGGGCGCCGATCCCAGCCTGGCAGAAGCTTTGGCAGCCCTCGCCCACCAGCGCTACGCGGGCCCCTGGCGCCTGCAGCTGGTGGTGGATTCCCTGGCCGATCCGGCCTGGGCTGTGGCGGAAGCGAGCCTGGCAGCCCTGGAGGCCAGCGGCCAGGCCAGTTGGCAGGCAGCCCAGCTGGGGCCCCTGCAGGGCCGGCCCCAACGGGGCTCCCTCAAAAGCGCGTCCCTGCGCCAGGCCTTTGCGCATTTGCATCCCGCCACGGCCCTGGTGGCCCTCGTTGATGCCGATGCGATCGTCTCGCCCGATTGGCTGACGGACCTGGCCCGGGCCTGCAGCCAGCCCGGAGTTGGCGCGGTGTCGGGCAATCGCTGGTACCAGCCCCAGGCAGGCAGCCTGGCGGGGCGGGTGCGGGCCGGCTGGAATGGGGGTGCCCTGGTGCTGATGACCCTGCTGGGCATTCCCTGGGGGGGCTCCCTGGCGGTGCGCCGCCAGGTGATCGACGCCGGCACCTGGAGTGAGCGGCTCAAGACCAGCCTCTGCGAAGACACCTCCCTGATCGAGCCCCTGCGCCAGCTGGGCTGGCGCTACGACTTCCGGCCCGAGCTGATCGCCCTCGACCAGGACGACAGCATGGCCTTCTCCGATCTGGCGCCTTGGATCGGCCGGCAACTGCTCACAGCCCGGTTGCACCATCCGGCCTGGCCCCTGGTGGCCCTCCATGGCGGCGGCAGCGCCCTCCTGCTCCTCGCTGCCGCCGCCTGGCTGGTGCTGGGCCATTCCGGCCTTCTTGCCGCAGCCCTCGCTCTCTACGAACTGGGCTGCATGGCTCTCTTGCTAGTGATCGAAGCCACGGCCCTCCGGGCCCTGGCCAGCCCTGGGGGCGAAGCCATCCCCCGGCCGTTAACGCCCCTGGGGCGCCGAGCTTGGCAGTGGCTAAGGCACCTGCCCGTGACCCAACTCATCTATGCGCTCGCCTTCTGGCGTGCCTGCTGGAATCGCCGGGTGGATTGGCGCGGCGTCACCTACCGGGTGCTGGGCCACCGCGACCCTGGGGGACCAGGAGTGGAAGCCCTGGGCTGGGACGAATGACTGGACTGCTCACCGGGCCAGCATCAGCCGCCTTAGGACAGCCATGGACTGGCGCAGGTTGGACTCATTGAGGTCGTCGTAGGTCGGGCGCAAAAAAGCGGGCAGGTCGGGCTCTAGGGCGATCTGATGGTCCACAAGCACCCCGCCGCGCACCCGGGTCAAGCTCCACTGCCCCTGGAGGCTGAGGATGCGCTCGCCCCGGAGCAGGCGATAGCGCATCCAGCGGGGCGCCTTTTCCTCCACAGCCAGCACAACCCTGATCGGCAGGCCGAAGGTGGACGGGGCTTGGTAGGTCTGGGCTAGCTCCAGCTGGCTGCCATGGCGGTTGAGCACCTTCGCCTGCTTGATGTCGGGCATCAGGCCTGCCATCGCCTCGTAATTGGTGAGCACGGCCCAGGCCCGGGCTTGGGTTACGGGCACCACCATCGTTGCCCTGTAGTGGCCCTTGCTGCCCGTCAGCACCGGATCGGCCAGCGCCGCTTGGACTGGCCGATCCGGGCCGCTGTCCTGGGCCAGGAGCTGGGCTGGGGTCGCCAAACTCAAGCCCACTGCAGCACCTAGGGTTAGGACCTGATTAAATAATTCTTGCCACGGGTTCGCTTGCTGCCTGCCCAACGCCGCGGAGCCTCCCATGACCTTGCTTTTGCGGCCCATCAGACCATTGTGAAGGATTGGGAACCGGGGCAAGATCCCCTAAGCAAGGCCCCCCCGGATCCATTCATGGCAGCCGCTTCCCCTGCAGCGGTTTCAACGCCCCATCCCACCCCTGCCGATCGGGCCGCCGCCGTTGATAGAAGTCCTGGGGCCGCAGCGGGAGAGCCCCCACTTGATCTGAAGCGACGGCTCTACTTTTTGAGTGGTTTTGATCCCCGCGGCGCCTCTTTCTATTTCCGGCTCTTGAGCCAGGACGTGGAGCGCCACAACGCCAAGACCCTTATTAGCGAAGGGAAGCCCATCAAGCTGGTCAGACGCAGGCAGGAAGGGGATCGACTGGTAAGCCGGTGGCGGATTCAGCGATCCCAGCCCAACAGCTCTGGCGGTTCCACCAGCCACGAAATAGGCTTTTTGCACTGGGATGACATTGCCCGCAACCACTGGCCCAGGCGCTCGTTAGCCATGTTGGGTGAGATCGCCGAGGTCTACCGCTGGTACCTGCTGCAAGGCGGCTTGCTGAAGATTGCCCGCCTCTGCCCTGGCGTTGCCCTCTGCGGCGCCTATCCAGGACTGTTTACGGCTCTGGCGGTGCTGACTGCCTTGCTCGGCGGCGCCGGCCTGGGAGCGCTGACCTACGGGGCCCTTCCAGAACCAACCCTTGCCATGGGAGCCGCAGTCTTGGTAGCCGTGGGCAGCACCTGGCTGCTGCTGCTGGCGGCCTGGAGCTTGGCCGATCGGCTCGGAGTGGTGTGGCTCTGGCGCTCGATCCGCTTCACCCACCGGCTCGGCCAGGCCCGCGATGGCGACCTGCGAACCCGGGTCCAGGCGTTAGCCCGGCGGATCCTGGAGCTCGAAGCCGAAGCCCCGGCCGAGTCGGTGCTACTCGTGGGCCACAGCTCAGGCTCCTTTGTGATGGCCATGCTGGCGGCCGAGCTGCGCCGCCAGGACCCAGCCGCTGCCATCACAAGCCGCTTAAGCCTGCTCAGCTTGGGCCAGAACCTGGCCAACCTGGCTGTCTATCCAAGGGCCCAGGCGTTCCATGCCGATTTGCAGGAGTTGGCCCGAGAGCCTCGCGTGCCCTGGCTCGATGTCACCAGCCACGATGACCTCCTCTGTTTCGCCGGCGTCGATCCCTACCGCAGTTGCGGCCTAGCGGCTCCAGGGGGCACCGCCTACCCAGCCCTGCAGCTGGTAGCCCTGGCCCAACCGAGGGGCTGGCTTGATCGACTGGCCCTGGCGTTCCAGCAGTTTGATCTCCACTTCCGTTATCTGCGCCAGGCCCCGGCCAGCCACGGCTTTGATCCCCTCAGCCAGCTGCTCAAACCATGACCGCCCGCCCACCAGCAGGCCCCACCCCATCCCAGCAAGGGAACGTTGGGCTGGAGTCAAGGGAGCCGATCTGGCCCCAACCCCAACCCTTCACCGCCAACCTGCTCAAGCGTTTTAGTCGGGGCCTGGGCTCCTGGTTTGGCCTGCTCAACGAGTGGGATTTCCGGATCGGCATTGGCAGCACCAACGTCTTGGGCCTGGAGATGGTGCTGGTCAACCGGCCGGCCCTGGTGCGTCAGGTGCTGGTGGAGGAATCCGAGGCCTTCCCTAAACACCCCTACACCCAGTGGATCCTGGAACCCCTGATTGGCCAGGGCCTTTTTGCGGTGAATGGGGCCGAATGGCAGCGCCAGCGGCGCCTGGTCGATCAGGCCCTGCAGGTCGCCCAGTTGAGGCGGGTTTTTCCGCTGATGCAAGGGGCGGTGCAGACCATGCTGGAACGGCTTGAGAGCCAAGCGGCCGCCCCAAGCCCTAGGCCAAACCCAGGCCTTGACGCAGGCCAGGCAGACCGAGCAGGCCAGGCAGGCAAAGCAGACCGGGGCAAGCAAGCGGACCTCTGCTTCGATGCCCAGGAGGCGATGAGCCTGGTAACGGCCGATGTGATCGTGCGCACGATCCTCTCGAGGCCCCTCGACCCCTGCGAAGCCCGCACGATTTTTGCGGCCTTTGCCCGCTACCAACGCCGGGCCAGCCTGGTGATGGTGTTGCGCTTTCTGCGCCTGCCTAAGGCCTGGCTGCAGCGCTTGCTGCGAGCCGATGCCGGATTGATCCGCGGCTGGATCGCCGCCGCAATCACAGAACGGTCCCGATCCCAACCAGCCCTTGCCCCTGGTTCCAGCCCCGTTGCCGGGCACCAGGACCTGCTTGCGGCCCTAGAGCGGGCCCAAGATCGACCAGACACCCCCACCAATAGGGACCCAGCCCAGGCGGTTGAAGGCGCGGCAGAACCGGCAGGTGAGCCCATGGCAGGGTTGGACGAAAGCCCCAGGGGCTTTAGCCAGGACGAACTGGTCGACCAGGTGTGCGTGCTGTTCCTTGCAGGCCATGAAACCTCCGCCAGCGCCCTAGCGATGGCCTGCTATCTGCTGGCCCGCTACCCGGAAGCCCAGGCCCGCTTTGCCCTGGAAATTGAGCAGGTCCGTAGGGGAACCCCATCCCCCGAATCCGTCCCAAGCCAGCTCCGCCCCCTGGCCTACGAGGACCTGCGCAGCCTGCCCTATGGGATGGCGTTGCTTCAGGAAACCCTGCGTCTCTACCCGCCCTTGAGCTTCTTCATCCGCGAAAGCAAGGCTGCAAGCCAGCTGGGCGAAAGCCGCTGCCCCATGGGGGCGTTACTCGCGATTTCCCCCTGGGTGATCCAGCGCCACGAGCAGCACTGGAGCGAACCAAATCGCTTCCGTCCAGAACGGTTCCTGGCCGATCAGGCCAGCGATGCGGAGAAACAATGGGCGCGCGACGCCTACCTGCCCTTTGGCCTCGGACCGCGCAAATGTCCTGGGGCTGCCTTTGCCCTGCAGGAAGCCCTGCTGGTGCTCGCGGAGCTGGTTAGCCGCTATGAACTCCTGAGCGAGCCCGGCCAGGAGCCAGAGCTAGTGGGCAACCTCACCCTGCGCTCGCGCAATGGGGTGCCATTGAGACTGCGGCGCCGTCCCTAACTAATCATCCAGGCGTAGATATTAACGCCAAATTCGTGTCAGCGAGTTTAATCTTCAGGTCATAGTGCTAAAATCAATTACGATTTTTCTAGCTTCGCGTGTGGTCCAAATAGCCAAGCGGTCCTGCCCAGCCTTCAGGCCCCTAGCGGAGCGTTTTGGGATCGGCTGGCTCACGGCCGCCATGCTGGTAGTCCCCCAGCTGGCACCGCTAGCAGCCCTGGGCGCGTCCCCTCCTCCGCCAACAAAGCGCACGGCCCCGGCACCCCTACAACGGGCCCGGGTGACCTATGACACCTACCTGCTGGG
>JAEMQZ010000042.1 GCA_016463595.1 Synechococcales cyanobacterium SupBloom_Metag_052
AGTAAGCACGATTTCCCCATGGGCAGCAGCTTCGGCGACCTCTTCCGCATCAGCACCTTCGGGGAATCCCACGGCGGTGGGGTCGGGGTGATTGTCGATGGCTGTCCGCCCCGGCTGAAGCTGGATCTGGCCGCTATCCAGGCAGAACTGGACCGGCGCAAACCAGGCCAGAGCCGGATCACCACGCCCCGCAAGGAGGAAGACCAGGTGGAGATCCTCAGCGGCCTGCTGGATGGCGTCACCCTGGGCACGCCCATCGCCATGGTGGTGCGCAACAAGGACCAACGCCCCGTCGATTACAAGGAGATGGAGGTGGCCTTTCGCCCCTCCCATGCCGATGCCACCTACCAGGCCAAATACGGCATCCAGGCCAGCAGTGGTGGCGGCCGGGCCTCTGCCCGCGAAACGATTGGCCGGGTGGCAGCCGGCGCCATCGCCAAGCAGCTACTGGCCAAGGCCCATGGCACCGAAGTACTGGCCTGGGTGCGGCGCATCCACACGATTGAGGCCGAGATTGATCTGGCTGGCGTCAGCCTGGAGGCGATCGAACGCACAATTGTGCGCTGCCCCGATCCGGTGGTAGCCGAACAAATGATTGCCCGGATCGAGGCGATCGGCCGCGAGGGTGATTCCTGCGGCGGCGTAATCGAGTGCCTGGTGCGCCGACCGCCCGTGGGCCTGGGCATGCCGGTGTTCGACAAGCTGGAGGCCGACCTGGCCAAGGCCCTGATGTCCCTGCCTGCCACCAAGGGCTTTGAAATCGGCTCGGGCTTCGGCGGCACCCTGCTCAAGGGCAGTGAACACAACGATGCCTTCCTGCCTAGCGAAGATGGACGCCTGCGCACGGCCACCAATAACTCCGGCGGCATCCAGGGCGGCATCAGCAATGGCGAAGTGATCCAGCTGAAGGTGGCTTTCAAGCCCACCGCCACGATTCGCAAGGCCCAAGCCACGATCACCGCCAGCGGCGAAGCCACCACCTTGGCCGCCAAGGGCCGCCACGACCCCTGCGTGCTGCCGAGGGCCGTGCCAATGGTGGAGGCGATGGTGGCCCTGGTGTTAGCCGACCACTTGCTGCGTCAACAGGCTCAGTGCAGCCTTTGGTGAGTGCGCCCGGCCAGCTGCCGAACCAGGCCAGCTAATTGGGGATCCAGGTGCCCTGGATCCTGGCCCAGGCCGGGGCCTGGGGGCGCAACGAACAGGCGACCACCTAGGGCGACAGCATCAACCCCCTGCTCCAGCCAGGGCAGCACATCGGCGCAGGCCAGCCCCCCAGCAGCAATACAGAAGGGCAGGGGCCCCAGCGGGCCCGCCAGGGAGGCCCAATAGCTGGGCCCGAGGGGCCGCGCCGGAAACAATTTGACGATTGAGCAGCCCAGCCGCTGGGCCTGGTGCACTTCGGTGGGGCTCTGGACCCCCGGCACCAGGGTGAGGCCCAGCTGGCGGGCCCGCTGTAGCAGCTGCGGATCGAAGATCGGTGACACCGCATAGTCCAGGCCCCCGTTAGCCACAGCCTCCAGCTGCTCCGGGACCGTGACCGAGGCCGCCCCGAGGCGCAGGCACGGGAATGCGGCCGCCAGGCTTAGGCAGCCCTCGCTCCAGGTCCTAGAGGGCTCCACCGCAAGTTCAACATGAACAAGACCCACCGCCTGGAGCCTCTCCAGCTGACGTTGGGCCTGTTGGATCGTGCGCGGCCGCAAAACGGCCAGCAGGGGCTGGGCAACCAAGGACTGCACCAGCCCCTTGGGATCAGAGATCCCAAGGGGGCGACGCTCAGACGTATTCAGCGACCTGAACCGGACTGCGGATCAGCAGCTCCTGCAGGCCCTCCGCGTCCACGGTTTCCTTCTCCACCAGCATGTCGGCCAGTTCATCGAGAACCGAGCGATTGTTGGTGAGCACGCTGGTGGCCCGCTTATAGGCCACGGCCACCAGCTCAGACACCTCCTCGTCGATGGCGGCAGCGGTGTCTTCGGAGAAGTCGCGCTCGGCGCCGATGTCACGGCCCAGGAACATGCCCCCCTGGGCACGGCCCAGGGCCACGGGACCAAGGCGATCACTCATGCCAAAGCGGGTGACCATCTGGCGGGCAACCCGGGCCACCTGCTGGAGATCGTTGGAGGCACCGGTGGTGACCTCATCTTCGCCATAGACGATTTCCTCGGCGACACGGCCGCCCAGGGCCACGGCCATCTGGTTCTGGAGATAGGAGCGGGAATAGAGACCCGATTCCATCCGCTCTTCACTGGGGGTGAAGAAGGTGAGGCCGCCGGCCTGGCCGCGGGGAATGATGCTGATCTTCTGAACCGGGTCGTAATCAGGCATCAGGGCGCCGACCAAGGCATGGCCGGCCTCGTGGTAAGCCACTAGGCGCTTGCGCTTCTCGCTCATCACCCGGTCCTTTTTCTCAGGACCGGCCATGACGCGCTCGATTGCGTCGTTCACCTCATCCATGGAGATTTCGGTGAGCTCATGGCGGGCCGCCAGGATCGCCGCCTCGTTGAGCAGGTTGGCCAGGTCGGCGCCGGTGAACCCGGGAGTGCGGCGAGCCACCTTGTCGAGGTCCACGTCCTTGGAGAGGGTCTTGCCGCGGGCGTGGACGCCGAGGATCTGGAGGCGGCCGGCGTAGTCGGGGCGGTCAACGACCACCTGGCGATCGAAGCGACCCGGCCGCATCAGGGCGGCATCGAGCACATCAGGCCGGTTGGTGGCAGCCACAATGATGATGCCGGTGTTGCCCTCAAAGCCATCCATCTCGGTGAGCAGCTGGTTGAGGGTCTGCTCGCGCTCATCGTTGCCACCGCCGAGGCCAGCGCCCCGCTGGCGGCCCACGGCATCAATTTCGTCGATGAAGACGATGCAGGGGGCATTCTTTTTGGCCTGTTCGAACAGGTCGCGCACCCGGGAGGCGCCGACGCCCACGAACATTTCAACGAACTCCGAACCGGAGATCGAGAAGAAGGGCACGCCCGCTTCGCCAGCAACGGCTTTGGCCAGAAGGGTTTTGCCGGTGCCGGGAGGGCCCACCAGCAACACGCCCTTGGGAATCTTGGCGCCGACGGCCGTGAAGCGATCGGGGTTCTTGAGGAAGTCGACCACCTCGGTGAGCTCGAGCTTGGCGCCCTCAATGCCGGCCACATCGCCGAAGGTCACCTGGGTTTGGGGCTCCATCTGGACCCGGGCCTTGCTCTTGCCAAAGTTCATGGCCTGGTTGCCGCCGCCTCCCTGGGCGCGGCGCAGCAGGAAGAACAGGCCCCCAAGCAGCAGCAGCGGGAAGATCAGACTGCCCACGGCCTGCTGCCAGGCGGCCGGCTCCCGGCTGGGTTGGACGGCGATGTCGACGTTATGGGCCGTGAGCAGCTTGAGCAGGTCCTTGTCAGGGGCAAGGTTGACAACGGCACGCTGGCCGTCGTTCTCGACGACCTGGGCGGTGCCGCGGTCCGGCGAAATCAACACCCGCGACACGGAGTTGGCCTCCACAGCCTCAACGAAATCGCTATAGCGCAGGGTGCGGGTCGCCTGGGCGGGATCGGGCCGGGGGTCGAGGAAGGCGGTGCCCACGGCGATCACCACGATCGCCACTAGCACGTAGAGACCCGCATTGCGCCAACGCTTCTTCACCTTGCTCTCTCCGATCGGTTTAGTAAAAGAATGTTAAACGGCACCAGGCGAGAGCTGGCGCCCACGGAAGTCCTGCCCCTCAGGCAGCGCGCAGAACCTCCACCACGCTACGGAAGGCGAACCATTCCGGGATCTCCTCGCCGCTGCGCAGCATCTGGCGGAACTGGGTGCCACTGAGCTTGCGCACGTGCAGGCCCCGGGCCTCGGCGTGTTCGGCGGTGACGTAGCCCTCCTCCTCGGTGTAGACGAGATTGAGCGAAGGCACGGTTTCCATGCCCAGCTCGCTGGCGTTGTCGCGGGCGAAATCCTGGGCCTGGTAGGGGCCGTAAAAGTCGTCACCCGTGATCGAGCTCTTGCAGCCGGCCATGTCGCGGCCAATGATGAAGTGGGTGCAGCCGTAGTTCTTGCGGATGATCATGTGCTGCAGGGCCTCGCGCGGGCCGGCCATGTGCATCGAATAGGGCAGGTAGGCCCAGCGAATGCGGGGGTTATTGACCTCAGCGGCGAGGCGCTCATAGGTCTGAAAGCGCACCGCGCCGGAGATGTCGTCGTCCTGGGTGGGGCCACAGGTGGGATGGACCAACACCACCCCCTGGTCGCTGACGTTGCTGGCCTCCAGGGCCTTTGTGAACAGCTCGTAGTGGGCGCGATGGATGGGGTTGCGGCACTGGAAGGCGACCACGTCCTGGCCCTCTGGCAGGGTGGCGCGCACCTCAGCCGGGCTTTTGCAGGGGAACACCCGGCTGGGCAGCTCCAGGCCCTCAATCGGCCCGCCCAGATAAAAGCGCCCCCGCTCGGTGGCGATCATCTTCACGGCGGGGTGTTCCAGGGAGGTGGTGCCGTAGCAGCCGAGGGCCTCACGGGCCTTGTCAGGCTCCCAGCGACTCTCCACGGTCATCACCGCCAGGTTCTGGCCCCTGTAGGTGAGCAGTAGGCGCTGGCCGACCAGCACATCGTCGCGCTGGGTGTCCATCACGATCGGCAGGCCAAAGAGCAGGCCGCTGCTGGTGCGGTGGCTGGCCACCACCGAGAGGTAGTCCTCCTGGGGCATGAAGCCACGCAGGGGCGAGAAGCCACCCACCATCAGCAGCTCCACGTCACAGGCATTGCGGTCGCTGCACTCGATCACGTGGTGGACGCCGGCCTTAACGGCATCGCGCTGCTCCGCCGGCACCCGCAGATCAACCAGCACCCCGCCATGGGGGGCGATCAGGCCATGGGAAGCGGGTCCGGCGGCGAGGGTGCTGGTCATCGGCTCGGCTGAAGGCAGCTAGGCGGGGATTCTCCCAGAGCGTGCGCAGCGGACCAGAAGCGCAGTCAAAGACGACAGGAGCCCCAAGCCGCAAGAGCCCCTAACCAGGGCCGATCAACCATAAAAAAAGGGGGCCTGAGCCCCCCTAGATGGTTGAGATCACTGGATCTAGATGGCTCGAAGAGCTCTGCTTGCCAGCCTGGCCAGGCTGGAGCTAGGGCTGCAACCCCAAGCCCCTGGAGAGGAAGTCCCAGGCGCTTGGAGTTGGGGAGCCCAGCCCATTTAGACCTTTTCGAGACGGCCGTAGAACTGGCCGGTGACTTTGACGTCAACGACAGGCTTGCTACCCATGTCAGTGTCAGAGGGTTGGATGGCCGTGAACACCCCGGCGAATTCGCCGGTCGCCGCGTCAACCTTGGTGATCGACAGGTTCATGGAGCCGGTGCCGTCGACATAGCGCTTGACGTTCTCCTTGAGGAGGTCGGCGTCATCGCCAGCGGGCACCAGGCCCATGGCGCTGCTGTAGCCGGTGGTCAGACCCCGGCCCTTGGGATCCAGAAAGTTGCTGGTGCGGTAGCTGGGAGCCCGATAGCTGCCATCGAAATCCGTGCTGGTGCTGATCGAAGCACCATCAGCCGTGGCCAGCAGTTGCTTGCTGGAGAAGGTGAAGGGCACTTCCTCACCACCGGGCAGCAGCACGGTGACGGGTTGGAAGTCGATGCCACCAAGCTCCTTAAAGGAGAGCTTGCCGTCCTGCTGGGTCAGGTCCCCATAGACCTGATCAAGGCTGGAGGTGTAGCGGGTGAGGATTTTGCCAGCGACGAATAGGGCTTCCTGGCGTTTGTTCGCCGGCTCGCCCTTCACAAACACCTCGCTGGGGTGCATGCAAATTTCACGCAGCTGGTACTTGGCCGAGCCGTCCAAGGGAATGGTGCCCCGGGCGGAATCGGGGAGGGTCGGGCAGTCGTTCGCCAGACCGGTGTTGTGGATGTCTGCGTAGGTGAGACTGGCCCGATCCACAGCCTTGGCGTCACCGCCGCACGCGGTGACCAGGGTGAGGCAGAGCGCCAGCACGAGGGCCAGCAGGGGACGGAAACGCATAGTGGGAAGCCGTTCAGGCAGGGAAAAACCTCGTGTTTTGGGGTTAACCCAAACGCGATAGTACCGGTGCTAATCCCTGATTCCGCGTACCATTGCGCGGCTCTCAACAACCTGTAAGCGGGAGCGCCATCCCCAGGCTCCATGCGCGACGCCAATCCCCACGACAACCCCGAACCCAGGGCCTGGGAGCCCAGGCTCCAAGCCCTGCTCGCCGATGTGGATGCCATCGCCGCCGACCTAGAGGACCAGCCAGAACAGCTGCTCACCCTGTTGCGCCAGATCGAGGCCCTGCACCGGCGCATCCAGGACGGTCCCTTCCGCACCAGCCTCCCCGCCGATCGCCACCAGTTCTTCACGCTGCTGCAGGCCATGGAGACCAGTGGCGGCTGGCCCTATATCCCCCGCCTGCAGCTGCGCACCTTCCTCGACCTACTGGAAAGGGACGACCAGGAGCTGCCCATTGGTTTGGCCCAAGAAGCCTGTGGGGCCCAAGCCGTGATCGCAGGGGATGGGGCCGACTCCAAGTGAACGGCGCAAGGCCGGCCGCTCCCTTGGGATCAACCTCAAGCCCTAGGCCCTAGGGCCAGCAAGGCCGTGAGCAGCTGGTGGGCGATCGCCAACTTGCTCGCCGGGGCCAGGGTTTGGCAGCGGTCCCCCGGCCCCAATAGCCAGCCCTGATTGGTTGACGCTCCGAAGCCGGCGCCAGGCCCATCGATGGGGTTGGCAAACAGCAGGTCGCAGCCCTTGCGGGCGAACTTGAGCCTGGCCTGCTGGAGCCCATCGCCCGACTGGGCGGCAAAACCGAGGATCCTTTGGCCCGCAGGTCGATGGGCCACTAGTTGCTGCAAGAGATCGGGCACCTCCTGCCAGCCGGCCGCCATGGCCTCTGCCAGGGCTGACTTATCGAGTTTGCCGGCTTGGGGCCGGGCGGGCCGGTGATCGGCCACGGCCGCCGCCATGGCAATGGCCGTGGCGGCAGGTTGGAGGTCGCTCAAGCGCTGCTGCAGCTCGGCTCCAGTGCTGATCGGATGGCAGCGGAGGCCCTCGAGCCAGGCGGGTTCCACGGCCAGGGGCCCATGGACCAGATCCACCGTGGCGCCCCGCAGCCGGGCAGCCTGGGCGAGCAGCACGCCCATGCGCCCCGTGCTGGGGTTAGTAAGGCAGCGGGCCGGATCGAGCCATTCCCGGGTGGGGCCAGCGGTGACAAGCAGGTGCTGGCCGGCCCAATCGCGGCGCCAGCCCCAAAGGTCGAGGGAGTCCAGGGCCAGGAGCAGGGCGGCGGGTTCGGCCATGCGGCCAGCCCCCTGGCGATCGCAGGCCAGCAGGCCCGTACTAGGGCCGAGGGGCAACACCCGCTCAAAGGTCTGCAGGGCTTGCCAGTTGCGGGCCACACCGGGGGATTGCCACATGGCCGTATTCATCGCCGCAGCCGCCAAAACCGGCGCCTCGGTCGCCAGGAGCACCGAGGCCAGCAAGCTGTCGCCGAGGCCATGGACCCAACGGGCCAGGCTGGTGGCACTCAGGGGCGCCAACAAGACCAGCTCGGCCCATTCGGCCAGCTCGATATGGAGCGGCCGGGATTCGCGGTGGTTCCACTGGTCGCCATCGAGGGCCACCGCTGCCCGGCTGAGGCTGGCCAGGGCCGGGGCACTGACCAGCTGGGCGGCACTGGGGGTGAGCACGCAGCGCACCTGGGCGCCCCGCTGGACCAGGGCGCTGACCACCTGGGGCAGCTTCACAGCCGCAATGCTGCCGCTGATTCCCACCAGGATGCGCCGGCCCGCCAAGGGATCGGGCGCGGCCTGATCGGGGTCCCGGTCGCTAGTCCCCATCAACTAGTCCTCATCGAAGGGTTCCTGATCGACCAGATGCACGTAGGGCCTGGCCAGGTCAGGGCGGTGGATGGCCAGGGCTCGCATCAGGTGCCAGTCACTCAGGCCTTCAAAGGCGGTGGGGTAATCGTCGTCGTCGAGGCGTTGGGCCAGCTCAGCGATCGACGCCTCATCAAAGCCATCCAGCAGCTCGGGGGTGATCGCTCTAGGCGCGGCCAAAGGGGACTCGTTCACGACTGGGCCGGATGGGGACGCTCCCATTGTCGATGCTGCACGCCGCCCCCGTCTGCAGATCCTCACAGCCGATCACCGGTTGCCCTAGTCCGTAACCAGGCCAGGAGGCACCCCGAGCCAGCCCTGAACCCGCCCCCTAGGGCGCTCCAGAACTGATAGCGTCATTCCAACGGAGGCCATTCCTCCGGGATCGGGGAGTTAGCTCAGTTGGTAGAGCGCTGCGATCGCACCGCAGAGGTCAGGGGTTCGAATCCCCTATTCTCCATCGCTTTTTTATCCCTCCCCAACCAGTTGAGTTGGGAGAAGCCAAGGGGGTCCAAGCAAACGGTAGGGGTTAAATCCCACCCTTTGGGACTCAAGCAACTGAAGCCTTTAAGAATGGTCTTTTTGATGGCGATGGCCTGAGATCAAGTAACCACTCAAGGCAAGCACCAGAACGCTGGTGCAAAACAGAAGTAGGGATTGGCCATCGTCAACCTTGAGGGTTAACATGTACTTAAATGCTGTTACTATCAAGGCAACCACAAGCACCTTGACAAGCTTTTCTTTAAGCTGATCCAAATCTCGGATATCTAGAAGCCCGTTGGAAGCACCGCCATTGGCGTCGCGGGCAGCATCAATACTCGATATGAGCAGCTCGTAAATACCATAGCCAAAAATCAACAACGCAATGCCGATCAAATAGAGGTCAATGCCAGAAACAATGCCGGCAAGCAACTCGGCCTCAAAGCTATGCCCTTGGTCACTAATGGCATCCAATGATTGCAGAGCCATCAAGGAGCGCACAATACTTTTGGTGCCTAAAATAAAAGTTACCAAGGTGCTGACCAAGCTCATCACCACCGGCAGCATGGCGACAAGTCTAAAACGCCAGAGCAATTTTTCGAACAATAACTCGAGGCGCTTGGCCCGACCAAATTTATGTAATTTAGGCTGATTAATCATTTAAACTAGATTGCCTCACAACAAGATCTTAAGGCATGAACAACGACTTGGCCTGACAATGAGTCACCAAAGGCACAAAAGTGACCGCGGGCAGATCGCTCCTTCCCTCTATGAAGCCCCCTAGCCCGACCACGCCCCACAAGGGCCCTGAAATCTGCCCGGACTCCAGCGCTGCCGATCCTGTCCTGGGATAGGTGGCGCGGCGGTCAGCCGTTCCCCTAATCTCCTGCATCCGTACTGCATACCCGGAGTCTGAGGCTGGCCCATGAACTGGAGCGCCGATGCGGAGACGAAACTGAAGGACATTCCCTTTTTCGTGCGCCCGGCCGTGCGCCGGCGCATCGAAAAGCTGGCGGCTGAAGCGGGCCAGGACAGTGTCGATCTACTGTTTTTCGAAGAAGCAAAAGCCCAATTTGGCCAGAAATAGGCTGAATCCCAGGTTCCTCTGGCAGGCGATGGGGTAAAAGGGAGGAAGGATCGTCCTGTCTGTCAATGTCGCAGTCTAAACGCGAACAAGTCGTGAGTCACCTGCGCTATATCCGTCAGGAGTTGCGCGAAATGCACCAGGGCGTCATGGATGACGGCCTGCTGCCGGAAGCCGGTGAGGTGCGCGGGGTGATGGCCCAGATGGAGGCCCTGCTCGAGCTGCTGGAAGGCAAGGGCTCACGCAAGAACAAGGACAGCGACTCCTGACCCACCTGCTCCCTTGACAGCAAGGACTCTTTCTGCGGCTTGCGCAAATCCAGCCCAGGCGCTTGGCTGCTGCTTGTCCCCATCCCCCGGCCCAGGCCCCAAGCCTGGGCTTTTTTATTGGAATCCCCTATGGGTGGGGGTCAGGTCCGCCCAGGACGCCAGAAATGGTGTAGACAAGGGTCGGCAGGGCCCGGGCCGGGTGATGGGGATCACCAAGGGTGCCTTTCTCCCTGCCTCCCTTTTGAGCCAGTAGATCGCCGAGGGGCCGAGGGCGGCTCCAAGGCTGGTGCCCTAGTTCGGCCCTTAGGAAGCTGGGCCTACGGCCGCAAGCAAATAGAGCAGGGCCATCCGAATCGGGATGCCATTGCGAACCTGCTCCTCCACCAAGCAGCGATCGGGGTCATCGAGCAGGGCGCCAGCCAGTTCCACCCCCCGGTTCACGGGTCCGGGATGGAGCACCGGCACCCCATCACCACAAGCCCTCAGTCGTGCGTGGCTGAGGCCATAGCTGCGGTGGTAGGCCTCGAGGCTGGTGAGCAGGTTCTGGTGCATGCGTTCCTTCTGCAGGCGCAAGGTCATCACGGCATCGGCGCCGGCCAGGGCCTGGTCCAGGTCGCGGCTGATCGTGATCGGGCCCCGTGCTGTCACCGGGTCCCGCTCCTGCCCCGGGGGCGGCGCCGCCACAAAATCGGCGAAGGCATCCGGCAGCAGGGTGGGGGGTCCGCAGAGCACCACTTCGGCCCCACAGGCCGTGAGGGCCCAGAGGTTGGAGCGGGCCACCCGGGAATGGAGCACATCGCCCACGATCACGATCCGGCGGCCGGCCAGGGCCGCTGGCGTAGGGGAGCTGGGGGAAAAATGGCGCGCGAGGGTGAACAGATCGAGCAGGCCCTGGCTGGGGTGGCTATGCAGGCCATCGCCGCCATTGAGCACCGCCACCCGCTCACCGCTGGCGTCGAGGCCTTGGGCCAGGCTGGCGGGCACGCCGGCGCAGCGGTGGCGCACCACTAGCAGGTCGGCCCCCATGGCCACATAGGTGCGGGCGGTGTCGAGCAGGCTCTCGCCCTTGCTCAGGGAGCTGGACGCCGGCGAAAAACTCTGGACATCGGCCGAGAGGCGCTTAGCCGCCAGCTCAAAGCTGCTGCGGGTGCGGGTGCTGGGCTCAAAGAACAGGGTGGCCACCAGGCGCCCCTGCAGGGCCGGCAGTTTGCGGGCTCCCGCCACAGGCAAGGCCCGAAAGCGCTGGGCCAGCTCCAGCACCAGGGCGTAATCCTCCAGGGAAAAGGCCGCCAGATCCAGCACATGGCGATGGGTCCAGCCGCTCAAGACACTGTTGCTGCCGTTGTGCCTCAAGCTAGTGGTCCGCGGGGATCCTGGCCCGGGGCGTCAAGGGAAACAAGCAAGCCGCCTGATCTGGCTTGGGGTTCCGGGCCTGATCAAGACCAGGCCGGCGATCGCCCAGGGGCCGGCGACTGACGCTGCGGCTGGCCCGCAGGTACCAACGCCAGGGCAAGTCCTGGCCCTGGGAGAGGCCGATGCGGCAGCAGCGAACCAGGGGGCGGGCGTCCCACTCGCAAGGCGACAGGTGGGGCCGATCACACTCGCAGAAGCCAGCAGTTTCCAGCCAACCCTGGCCAGCGGCGCCACAATGGTGGAAATTGCTCGCCAACGGCGTCCATGGCTGAATCCGCGTCCGGTCTCACCCTGGCGGCCGTATTGGTGGTAACCAGCGGTCTCTTTTGCCTTTCCACCCTGTTCTTCGGCACCAAGGGCGGCTTCTACGACAGCAAGGCCTACGAGGGCAACGGCACCGCCCACTGAAGCCTCTAAGCCTTCCCTCACTGCCCACTGAGGCTTCAAGCTGGTGCCGCCCCTAGCCCTGGCTGGGCAATTGTTCCGATTCGGGGCAGTCGCCCGTGACCTCCAGGTCTTCGGCTAGGGCGTGGCGGCTGAAGAAGGCCAGGCGGGCGCTGATGGCGCCGATCGAGTCGATGCGCACGGTCTCTTCCCAGCTGTGTAGCTCGTCTTCGTCCTCGGCGTCGTAGCGCAGGGTTACCAGATCGCCTTCAAGGTCCACCACCAGGGCCTTTTCAATCCAGCGTTGCTGGTCGCGCAGAAACACCCAGATCTGCCGCTGTTCGCCCAGGGCGGTGGAGAGCTTGCGATGGAACATCGACCCGGGGCCGTTGGCGTTGATCCTAGGGATGATGGGCTGATCCGCCGCCGCTGAACCGTCGTGGTTGCCACCAGCCCAGCCCCATCCCTGCCCGGCGAAGCGCCGGACCAGGCCGCCATCCGGCTGCAGCTGCGCAGCTGGCCCGAAGTGGAGGCCTATCTCCAGGGCTGCAAGGGGGTGATCGTGCCCCTGGGATCCACCGAGCAACACGGCCCCACCGGCGCCATCGGCACCGATGCCCTCACGGCTGAGGCCGTGGCCCTGGAGGTGGGCCGCCGTACCGGCGTGCTGGTGACCCCGACCCAGGCTTTCGGCATGGCCGAACACCACCTGGGCTTTGCCGGCACGATCAGCCTGCAACCGGCCACCTTGATGGCGGTGCTCCATGACGTGGTGCTGTCCCTAGCCCGCCACGGCTTTGAGCGGATCTTCGTGATCAACGGCCATGGCGGCAACATCGCCACCAGCCG
Organism: Synechococcales cyanobacterium SupBloom_Metag_052; assembly: GCA_016463595.1. Lineage (GTDB taxonomy): Bacteria > Cyanobacteriota > Cyanobacteriia > PCC-6307 > Cyanobiaceae > BAIKAL-G1. The sequence goes on from JAEMQZ010000042.1 coordinate 12,325, forward strand.
GGCCGCCTTTGCCCAGGCCTACGGCACCGCCGCCAGCCGCGGCCTGAGTAATGCCGGCGCCCTGCGCTGCCGGCTGGCCAACTGGTTCACCGCTGCTCCGGTGTCGGCCCTGGCCCGGGAGCTCTACGGCAAACGCGAGGGCCACCACGCCACCCCCAGCGAAATCGCCCTCACCCTGGCGTTGGAGCCAAGCCTGCAAGCGAAGCAACGGCCCCTGCCCGAGGCGGCGCCGGCGGGCCCGATCCATGGCCCGGAGGACTTCCGCCGCCGCCATCCCGATGGCCGCATGGGCTCCGACCCCTTCCTGGCCAGCGCCGAGCACGGCCAGCAGTTCCTCGATCTGGCCGCCACGGCCCTGGCAGCGGATCTCGCCAGCTTCCTGGCCGAGCCGGATGCCAGCTAGGTTCAGCCCAACGACAGGCGCCAGCCGATCCGACCATGGGCAAGATCACCGCCGATGACGTGCGCAAGGTGGCCAAGCTGGCCCGCCTGGACCTGCCGGAGGCCAAAATCGCCACCTACACCGGCCAGCTGGAGCGGATCCTCGGCTACGTCGCCCAGCTGGAGCAGGTGGACACCGAGGGCGTGCCCCCCACCACCCGCGCCGTGGAGGTGGTGAATGTGACCCGCGAAGACCGGGTAGAAGCCACCCCCGTGCGTGAAGAATTACTCAACGAAGCGCCCCAGCGGGAAGGCGATTTCTTCCGGGTGCCCAAAATTTTGGCTGATTAACCAAGCCTCTAGGTGAACCCTCAAGCCAGTCTTTGAACGCAGTTCCCTAACCCCAGTGCTCTCCTATCGCTGGGGGGAGACGGCCGTGCGGTGGAGCAAATCAAGCACGTGGCGACGGGCCCGCAGGGTGGGCATCAGGGCTGCGATTGGCCGCAGGCGACTGCGGCGTTTTTTATGGCTGCGAACACCTATCACAATGTCGTAGAGGAAATTAAAAAAATCGTGCTTGCTTTCAAACAGACCGAGCCTTTGGGGGGAACCTTTGGCATCCAGCAGGTCCTTGGTGGCGTGGTAGGCGGGCCGGTATTCAAACCAAGGGATTGAGGGCCAGAGGTGGTGCACCAGGTGGTAGTTCTGGCCCATGATCAGCCAGTTCATCAACCAACCGGGATAGATGCGGGCGTTGTGCCAGCGGTTGCGCGATTGGAAGGGACGGTGCGGCAAGTAATCAAAGAACAGGCCCAATGTCACCCCCACCATCAGGGCCGGCGCGAACCAGCAATTGAAAATGAAGCCGAGGAAATCAAACTTGTTGGCCGCCACCACAATGCTGATGAATACGCCCCTGGCAATGCCCCACTCCAGCAGTTCATGGTGACGCCAGAGGCGATGGCGGAAGAAAAAGAACTCGTGATAAAAGAAGCGCGGTGCGATCAACCAGAGCGGCCCAAAGGTGGACACGATGTGATCGGGATCCTGCTTGGGATCGTTCACATGGGCGTGGTGTTGCAGGTGCACCCGCGTGAACACCGGAAAGCTGAAGCCCAGCAGCAGGGCGGCGCCATGGCCCATCACCGCATTGCAGAAGCGGTTGGGGTGGGCGGCGTTGTGGCAGGCGTCATGGATAACCGTGCCCTCTAGGTGCAGGGCCAAAAAGCCCAGAGCCAGCAGGACCGGCAACGACCACTGACCCACGAACCAACCCCAGATCGTCAGGGCCGCCAGGCCATAGCCGGCCAGAAACAGGCCCACGGTGGGGTTCCAGGCGTTGGGGGGATCAACAAACTCCCGCGGTACCGATTGGTACCGGGGCCTGGCATCGCCTTGGCTGGAGGTCTGAGGGGGGGCCAGGGTTGATGTCATCTCCTGCAACCGCACCCAAACACGCTTTGACGCACCACCATAAGGAGCAGGGCCTAGGCGCCGCTGATCCGGGGCAGCAGGGCCAGGGCGCCCGGGTCCAAGCCTGGGCAGGAATGCCCCTGCCAGATCGCCGGCCAAGGGCCGCCAGCCAGCCCCCTGATCCGCCATGCCCACCGGGGGACTTGAACCCCCACGACCGAAGCCACTGGTACCTAAAACCAGCGCGTCTACCAATTCCGCCAGGTGGGCAGGAGCCGACTGTACGGAGTGGCCCCGGAGATTGCCCAGAATGGGGACAACACCGAGCCGCTCGCCATGTTTGCCACCTTGGGGGGAAGCCTGGCCCTGCTGCTGGGGCTAGTGGTGTTGCTGGTGCCGGTGCTCACCCCCGAACTGAGCCGGGCCCGCGATGCCGTCTGGGGGGCCGTGTTGCTGCTGCTAGGCCTGGTGCTCGTGACCAGCTCGGACCGGTTGGGCGGCTCACCGATGGTGGCGGTGCTCTGCGGCAGCTTGCTGATCGGCAGGCTGGGGAGTGAGGTGGGCCAGCAACGCTGGCGGGCCCTCACGCCGGAGGAACAGCAGCGACTGGGCTCCGGCGCCCACTGGCGCACGGCCTGCGGCCAAGTGCTGGCCAGCCTGGGGGCCCTGCAAGGAATGGCGAGCGAAAGCCTCTCGAGCTTTCTAGCCCGCCCGGCCCAGGCCCCAGCAACCACCCAACCCGCCTTCAAGGGAACGGGCAACAGCAAGGGAAAAGCCAAGGCCGGAGGCCAGAGCAAGCGCTGGGTGCGGCCCGAAGCCAACGGCGCAGCCGGCGATCAACCCGCCAACCCAGCCGGCATCCAGGCCAGCCCCGAGACCAGCTCCCGCCCAGGGGTTGACAGTGATCTGGACCCGGCGGCCATCGCCCCAGGAACGTCCGAAACCCCCGTGATCGAGGTGAGCTCCTTCGCCGAGATCGAGACCTTGGTGGACGCCGCCTGGGGAGAGGAGCCGGCGGAGGCTGCCGCCACCGAGCCCCGCAACGAGGCTGGATAATCGGGCCTACCTGCCCCAGGCGACGTGACCGCTAGTGAAGTAACCGCGAGTCCGGCCTCCTACAAGGACACGCTCAACCTGCTGCAGACCCCCTTCAACATGCGGGCGAACGCCAAGCAGCGGGAGCCCGAAATCCAGAACTTCTGGGCCCAGCAGCAGCTCTATGAGCGGCTCAGCCAGGCCCCGGGCGGCGAGCGCTTCACCCTCCATGACGGCCCGCCCTACGCCAACGGGGCCCTGCATGTGGGCCACGCCCTCAACAAGATCCTCAAGGACATCATCAATAAATACGCCCTGCTCCAAGGCAAGCGGGCGCGCTTTATTCCGGGCTGGGATTGCCACGGCCTGCCGATTGAGCTGAAGGTGTTGCAGGCGTTGAGCAGCAACGAGCGCCAGGCCCTAACCCCGATCAGCCTGCGCCAGAAGGCCCACGCCTACGCCCTCGAGCAGGTGGAGGGCCAGAAAACCGGCTTCCGCCGCTGGGGCATCTGGGCCGACTGGGACCAGCCCTACCTCACCTTGAACAAGGACTACGAGGCTGCCCAGATCGGGGTGTTTGGCCAGATGGTGCTGGCCGGCCACATCTACCGGGGCCTCAAGCCGGTGCATTGGAGCCCCAGCTCGCGCACGGCCCTGGCCGAGGCCGAACTGGAATACCCGGACGGCCACACCTCCCCGAGCGTCTACGTGGCCTTTGCGGTGCGCGAGCTACCTGGGCCGCTAGCGGCCAAGCTGGCCGCCACGGGCTTGCCCCAGGTCACAGGCTTGCCCCAGGACACAGCCATGGCCCCGGGCGGTCTGGCGGTGGCGATCTGGACCACCACCCCCTGGACCCTGCCGGCCAACCTGGCGGTGTCGGTGAACG
>JAEMQZ010000119.1 GCA_016463595.1 Synechococcales cyanobacterium SupBloom_Metag_052
AAGAACAGCAAAAAGCCCGAGCAGCCATGCTGCCCGGGCCAATGCATCAAGCCTTTAAGGGCTTAACAATCAGCCGAGGCCGATCTGGGTCAAGATGCCTTGGCCGGTGAGAAGTTCGGTGCCGAGGCCGATCACAAAACCGAGCATGGCAAGGCGGCCATTCCAGGTTTCAGCGAAGGCAACAAAACCGAAGCGGGAGGTGTCAGCAGCCATGGGAGGAATTTAACTGAACTTATTGTAACAGGTTGTGAAGGCCCCTAGGCCGGGCGGCGATGGCGACGGCGACCGAGAGGCTCGATCCAGCCGTCCCGCACGGCGTCGTGGTGGATCTTGGTGGGCGAAAGGCGGCAGCCCAGCTGGATGGTGCCCTGGTCGAGCAGGCGGCCGAGCCTCAGGGCCGTGGCCTCCTCCAGGCGCGAAAAGCGGTCCTGCTGGGCCGTAAGCCACGACAGCTCCGACGGGCTGATCACCCCACTGGAGAGGCTGGCAAGAAAAAGCTGACCGACCGTCATGGCCTTTGTAACGGATTGCTAAGAGTCTGTCTCATCTAGCGGCCGGCTGCGGATCTGGGCACCCAGCCAAGGGGGCACCGCAGCCTTCCGAGCAGGCTTAGGGCGGGTGGATTGGACCAGATCCGAGGCTGACTTCAGGCCCGGGTCCGCGGGCTCCTGCGCAGCAATAGCAACCAATAGAGCCCTCCGAGCAGCAGGGCACTGACTAGACCAACCAAGGTGGAGCCCACCATCAGCCGGCCTGTGAAGCTGGCCCCCAAGTTCAGGAGTTCACCGTCCTTCAACTGGTCCAGGGAGGGGAAGGCCGGGCCTGCTCCCAGCAAAGCGCAGCCAACCTGGTAGTTGAACCAATAGAGCGGTATGGAGGTGAGGGGATTGCTAATCCAGGTGCCAACCATGGCCAAGAGATGGTTGCCGCGCACCAGGCTGGCCAAGCCCACGCCCAGCACGATCTGCAAACCAAAGAAGGGATAGCAGCCGGTGAACACCCCCGCCGCCAGGCCCCTGGCCCGCTGCCCCGGGCTGCCCTCCTGTTGCCACAGCCAAAGCAGGCGCCGCCGCAGCCAACGCAGCCAGGAGCGGCGACGGCGGCGCCTGGAGATTAAGGGTTTCAGAAGAGCGGGATTGGGGAAGGTCATTCTGGGATATCCCCCAGGGCCTTCGACTCAACCACGCCAAACCTGGGTCCAAGTCCTGCCAGCCCGCGCCAGGCCCCCCCACCCATCTGCCCCGGCATGGTCATGGGCCTGCAGCACCCTCACCGTTAACGGGGAGTTGGCTGCGCTGGAACCAATCATCAGGCCCTGGCCGTTGCAGCAAGCGCCGGCCGAGCGCCAGTAGGGATAAGCCATCGAAGGGGGCCCGCCGCAGGGGCCAGAGGTTGGCGCGCCGATAGAGAAACCGTTGCAATTGCTCCCTCTGACGGTGATCGAGCCTCCCCCAAGCCAAACCGATCAATGGGCCACCTGGGCGTTTTTGGGTGCGAACCAGCTGGACAGGCCACTCGCCAGCCAGGCCCCCGGTTGGGAGCGCAAGCTCCAGCCGCTCTCCAGAACTGGCCAGCGCCCAGAGGGCCTGATCGCAGAGTTGTACTTCACAGCCGGTCTCGCTGATGGCGTGGATCCGCCCAGCGGACTTCGGCCCGTGGCCATGCCCGCTGGGGCCGGGCTGGCTCAAGCTGGCCTGTAGCTGGAGAGTGAACCAGGGTGTGGTGCTAAATCGCTTGCGATCCCAGCAGAGTCGAATCGCCGCCAGCAATAGCAGGCTGTTGATCCATCCCCAGATCAAGGTCACCTGCAACGCGCCTCCGGCAGCCGGTCCTGAGAACGAACCGTGGTGGAGCGTGAGGTTTACCTGGCTGAGCAGCTGAATGCCGAGCAGGATCAGTAGGGGGAGCAGCAACCGCTTTGAAGGTCCAACTTTCGCAGCGGTTGGCATACTTTTGGGGGTGACCTGAAAGCCCTGGGGCCGGCCCAGCAGGGTCATCACCACGCTGGCCGCCAAGGGCAACACAAACACCCAGCGGTAGAGCTCCGGCATCAGGGCAGCGCGGGAGCGGCCAGATAACCAAGGCAAGAGCAGCAGTTGGCTGAGGAAGAAGGGGAAGGCCGCAGTCAACAACCCCTGGGAGTCCACCCTGTAGGGCACAATCCCGAGGATTCCCATACTGATCGGCGCCAGCAGCAGCACCAGCTGGGGCAGCACCATCGCCCAATGGAGAATGCCTTCCCCATAGGCCAAACGCTGGATCGGAGTCAGCCCCGCAATCGTGAGTGGATTGGCGCCGGTGCGCAGGGTTTGGATCGTGCCACTGGCCCAACGGCTGCGCTGCCGGGCCATCGCTTGGAGGGTGAAGGGAGCCAAGCCGGCACTCAACTTCTCCGGCAGATAGAGGCCCCGATAGCCTGCGGCAACCAGGCGTATCCCGGTGGCCAGATCCTCTGAGGCCGTTTGGGTTTCAAAGCCTCCCACCTGGCGCAAGCTGGACAGACGCATCACAAACGAGGTGCCGGCACAGACCACCGCCCCCAGCCGTTGACGATTCGGCTGAATCCAGCGATAGAAGCTTTCTTCATCGGGCAGCAACCAGCGTTCCAAGCGCAGGTTGCGCATCACCGGATCGGCATTCATGTAGGTCTGGGGTGTCTGCACAAAGCCAACATGCGGATCCCGGAATAGACCGACCGTGCGATTCAGGAACGTTCTCGAAGGCACCACATCGGCATCAAAGACCGCCAGCAACTCCGCTTGAAGCTTGGGTAAGGCCGCGTTGAGGTTGCCGGCCTTGGCATGGATTCGCTGGGGGCGGGCCTGATAACGGCACCCCAGCTGGGCGCCCAAACGCTCCAACTCAGGCCTGGACCCATCATCAAGAAGCCACACTTCAAAATTTGGATAGTCCAGATCTAGGCAGCCGCGCAGGCAGCGCTCCACCACCTCCAGGGGTTCGCCGCAGCTGGGCACCAGCACGGCAACCCGGGGCAGCGACCCTGGATCGCGCCGCCGATCAGCAGCCAGGGCCCCTGCCGCGGCCTGGATCTCGGCGTCGGCATCGGGCCCCGGTAGGACACTGAACAGCAGCTGTAAAAACGCGCTGGCCAGCAGCAACAGCTCCGCTGCCAGCATCAGCAGGCTCAGGGTCGCGGCGGCCCTTGAACTGAGATTCAAACTGCTACCAATCCGCCAGGTCAGGTAGTGAACCCCCAGCGCGAAGCTAAGGCCAACAGCAAGGGCCCTGGTGATCACAGGATTGGGTAAGGGCCAAATGGAGAGCCCTAGTTAAGGAGCCAAAGCCTATCTCGGTTCGCCCAAAGACAGGGGTGTTGGCGGGAACGAATGAAGCGATCAGCGCCCCAGCAATTCCACGCTGAACAATGCCCGCAGCTGGCGGCGACGATACGATCTAAGCCCTAATCAAAGCTGGGGGCAGGCATAAAGCATGCCGAGAACAAAAACCGCCAACACAGTCAAGCATCCTACCGTAAACCAAAAGTTAAAGGGCTCTTCATTCTTAGAAATCAGCCGCCGGTAGTACGTCTTGCCTGTCAGCAGGGACAGGACCACAGCCATTGCCAGGAAGTTGCCAAATAGTTTAAGCAGGCCCCCATTCTCCGGCGTCACATAGCAGGTGCTGGCGGGAAACAAAGCGGCAATGGACAGGGAGGAATCCACGGCGATTGGGGAACGACTGAGTAAGAACTGGCCGACCATTCAGGGCCCTGGGCGAACGTTGTGCCCTCAGGCAGCATCATTTGCCAACCCCAGCGCCCTGGGGGCCTCCAGCCCTAGCTGGCCACCCCCAGGCAGCTCTAGCTCCAGGCGCCAGGCCTGCAGCTGGTAGCCGCCGTCGCCGGGCAAGGCGCCTGGAATGGCCAGGCCGCCGGGGGCGTAGAGGGGGTCGCCGAGCAGGGGCGCCCCCAGGGCGGCGCAGTGGATGCGGATCTGGTGGGGGCGGCCGCTGGCGATGGCCACCTGCACCAGATCGGCCTGGCTGCCGCGCTCCAGCAGCGTGAGGCTGCTGCGGGCGGAGCGGTCTGCCGGAGCG
>JAEMQZ010000043.1 GCA_016463595.1 Synechococcales cyanobacterium SupBloom_Metag_052
GTGAGGATCAGGGTTTGGGGACCTTAGAACCAACCTCGAGCAGAGAGAAGACCCTTTACATCATTAAAAACTGAACCATCCCCTGCAGGGGATTGACATTTTTTTGCTTTGGTGCTTGTTATTTGGTCGATTCTAAACGTTAGCATGCAGGTTGACGACTAGATTTGGTTCATGTAGCTTTAGACATACCTGCGAATTTCAGCCCCAATGACTTCGATCAGCAAATCACAGCTGCTCAGGCGGCTCTCCAGCCGTCAAAGCGCTGCGAGAAAGGGTTTCACCCTTGTTGAGCTGATGATCGTGGTGGCGATCATCGGGATTCTGTCGGCAGTGGCCATTCCCCAGTATCTAAATGTGAGGGATCGGAGCGATTCCAAAACAAAAATCGCGGAGGCCCTGGGCTTTGCCACTGAATGCGCCACCTTCAACGCTGAGGGAGACGCTACTGCGACTGATGTTACTGACCCGGGTGGCGGTACGTCCTTCGCGGCCACAACCAAGTCCTGTGGCGGGTCTACCCCAGTCGAGAGAATCATTACTTCAAAACAGTGGAATGTTGCTCAAAGCGTAACTTGCTTTAATACAAGTCTAACTGCAACAAAGTCTGTAAAGGTTACCATAAGCCCTGCGGGAGCGATTACGGCCTGCACAAAAAATACATGATAATTCAACGGGGTATTCTTAATGACTATGAAATGCCTGTTGAGCTAAGATTACTTGACAGGTTTCCCGCAGTACTGCTTCAACCCTAATGTTATAAACTGCCTCTCGAGGATCATGGAGGCTGCGTTTGTGCTCCAGATTTCTATATTTTTTCGGTAAAATTTTATCCTTAATGAGTAACTTTTTGGTTTTCGATTAAATTTTTTCAAGTAACGCTGACGATCGTTCTACTCGCGAGGCCTGTTTTTTAGTTGTAGCTAGTTGTTATCCATGGGTTTCCCTTCCTCTATTAGTTGGCCAGTGAGTAGGTCTTCTCAGCCAAGTCACTCCTTGCGTCGCACGCATATCGTTATGCTTCAAAGCCATTTAAATAGTAGCCGCAGGAGTTTAGTATCCAAACAAGGTTTTTTATGCCCATGATTTTCCTACTTGGGCTCACGATTTTAATGGCTACGGCGTCGCTTTGTCGAGGGACATCGGCGGGGATGTTAATCACGAGTTGGGCCGCGATGTTGAGGTTGATTGTGGGCAGGCCACTGAAAAGTGTCGAGATTTCTGTAGGCATCCCCTATCTTAATGACAGGTGGAGCGGCCCTCATCAACAAGGCTTTCCTCTCCTCCAATTTAATGCTATTCAAATAAATGATTGCACTGAACGATTGGTGCCATTGACCTGAATGAAAATATATTTAAGCCAACTCAAGAAAGCCCCTATTAAAGGAATTTTTTTGATTCAATTTAGGCTTCCTAAATCCCGGTTGCGTTTCCCCGCTCCTTTTCGCAGGCGTAGAGGATCCCAAGGCTATTCGCTCATTCTAGTCGTTTTATTAGTCCTCACCATATTGACAACGATTGTATCTTTGAATGTCCGTATTCTTTCGGGTCAGTATGGACTTACCTTGCAAGGAAACTTGCGCATGGCTCGAAACGCAGCAGAGAATGGTTTGATTATTGCAAGTTCAGAGCTCAACAAGCCAGGAAATAGATTGCTCATGGGCCGATTACCGGTAAACCAATGGGCTACAAGGTGGGATGAGCGAAATGGCTGGCCAACAAGAGGTAACTATTATTCGCTACTTAGTGACCAGGATTTTAATAATCTAAATCTCGATTGCAAACGATACGGCAGAAACAAGCTCCAGGTGACCGAACAAGCCGTTAGGATGCCAAGCCTTAATTCCATTCAACTGGAAACTGGTGGCGTTCAGTCATCAAGAATTATTAGTTTTAGGCTCTTTGATCAAAACCGTAATCTTATACAGACAAATGCAACAGTCAGTTCTACCCAGAAAAGCTTTCTTGAGCTTACGGCTCAAGGATATTATAATTCGTCGACTCCATATCAGGCTACATCTGGCAACACTTGGAGGGTCGACACTGGCAGCAACAACTATGCAAGCTCCGGCCCGAAAACAACAAGATTTGTTTTGACGCAAGAGTTCGATGTGGTTCCGCGATGTTGTGGCAGAAGTTTTCCTGCTAGTACTGATTTTGGCACAGACAGTATCCAGCCCCAGGCCAATCTCAGCTGCGCTAACAATAGTATTGTGGAATGGTTTATATTAGGGCCCCGTCGCTCTTCGGCCCTGCAAGTGCCATAGGCCGACTATGAGCATTAAATCTCAATACCAACGCCACTCCTGGGCTAGAAAGACTGGGAATAATACTTCCAACAATGGCTTGAGCTTGATTGAGCCGATCATTGCGTCTATATTGCTGTCGATCGTATCAATTCAGCTGATCACATTTTTGAACATTAATTCTCAGGCAAGGCTGAATACCCAAGCCCTAGATGATGCAAGTCAGGAGATTGAGGCCATGGTAGATACACTAAGAAACCTGGGAACCAGCTATAATTGGTGTGCTGCCGCTGTTAGCGATCCTATTTCAAATAACAATAATCCCGCCTCTTTCAATCGAGGCGGACAAAATGTTGCCGATTGTGCGCCCGCAGTCACGTCATCTCCAAGAGATTATTATTCCCCTGCTTCTTCAGGTCTAACTGATTTCATAAATCGTTGCTTGGTTGTGCCAGCAACTGCAGCAAATGACAAAATTGTCGCAAATTTGAATGCATCTCTTGCTGGCCTCGGTAATGCAGATGCGGCCAACGGCGTTAAGCTAGCCTCCATAGTGTTGGAAGACTTCAGCCTGCGCCGTTTCAAAATTAGACTAGAGCGTACCATAAAGATCAATGGAGGTAATCGCACGTTGATCCGTTGGTTTTATCTGATTCCAGATCTTGCAGGTTGGTGTCCATCATGAAGTCGATTTATCTCACCTCCTCTGCAGCCAATGGCAATCGGCAAGCATTTAGCTTGATTGAGGTCATTACTGTTGTATCGATTATGGTGCTTCTGGCCACTCTGGCTATCAATACAGGATTTCAGTCCTTACGCCGATCTCGCGTTGATGCTGTTGCCATGGAAATGGCGGCATGGATTAATAGTGTCCGTGCCAATACTAATGATATTAATGCTAGCAACGCTAATGTTACTTGCGTGGCAACATTTAGGGGTGCTGCTGTTTATCCTGCTGCAAGCTCTTTCACGGCCGGCCAGCAGGTCTTTACGCTTGATAACCCTGCCGCTTGTTCTCGGGTCTTTCCAATCTTTCGGGTCCCTGATAATGCTGCGGGAGTATTTCAGATTGCTTCTCCGCCTACAATTACTTTCAACTTGCGTGGAAATGCATTGGTAGGCACGGCAAACGACGCAACTAACAATAATATGTCTGGCCTTGTGGTGAATCGTGACATCAAAATTTTATTGAATAACACGCGCCTGCTCCGTTGTGTAAGGATTAATTATTTACTGGGAATTACTTCTGTTGGCGCAAATAGCAATGCTGCATTGATTACTAGCGACTGCGCAAGTACAGCATATGGTGGATTTGTAAATGAAAGATTTTAGTTGTTTGACCGAGTGAAACTTTTCAAGGCTATGTTTCTATCTATTTCTGGCAAAAGCGGCATCATCCAATCGCCAATTGCGTCTCGCAGGTTAGGGGCTGCGGGTTTCACGCTTGTGGAGATGCTTTTGGTTGCGGCCATCAGTTCAGTTGTTATACTAACAGCATCTGCAATTTCGATCACTGGAACTAAGTCAAGTATTAAAGCTTATGTTGTCCAAGGACTTCGAGATAAGTATGCTAGGTTGACCTATTTTATCGAAGGAGAAGTTGAAGAATCGGACAGTCTCAGCGTTGTTGATAACGGGAATTGTGTGGCGCCCATCTCGCTTGCGGGTCTGGTTGCGCAGCCGGTTTTTCTATTTTCATTTCGACATCGCTATGTTGACAATTCTTCAGTTTTTACTTGCTTCTATAATGTGCCGCTTGTTGACAATCCAGATAACAATCCAAATAATTGGGCGCTCTATAGAAGAGGTCCCGCATTTGGAAACATCACAGGAGTGATTGGAGGGGTGAATGGATCTGATGCGAATGGCGCCACCCTAAATCCAGGTCTTTACGTTGTTGCTCCTTACGTTCGCGTAACGACTCCGATGCTAAACGCTAATTGCGGATCAACAGGCTTCCCAAATGTGGCGGCAGTTGTTAAGTTTTCCTGTGATGGTAGAACATTGACATATAGTATGTCAATCGGCACAGGCTCAAGTGGCCGAGATACTATTTGGAATTCAACGTATCCGTCGCCTGTCAGGGTGATCACCTTGAGGACGCGTAATCGCTGAGTTACAGGGGATCCTGCCTGCCTAATCCTTTTTAATGGATGCGGAGCATGCGCTCCTGCAGGAATAGTTATGAAGCTTTGACTTGGCTTGCATGCCTTCTGCACGGGTTTCGTGCTTGTCAGTTGATCTCACTCAGCTGGAGGGACGTTTGGCAAGTTCGGCCTTGCCTGCCAGCCGGGCCTTCCTCCAGAAAGGCTTCAAAGCGGAATCCCAAACCCCTCAGCCCGATCCAGCACCACCCGGTTTTGCCAGCTGCCCGTGAGGCTGGGCTGGCCATCGAGGCCATAGGCCGGACCGCAGCGCATCAACACCTGGCCCCGCCAGATGGAGGATGGCGCGGACCCCAGGCTCCAGGTGATTGCAGGTCTGCCATTGGGCAACTGCAAATGCAACAAGGATTGGCGCCCGGCCAGGTTGCAGGCCGTTCCTTCGGCCCCGGGCTGGCTGGTCGCCAGGCTGGCTAAGCGGCGGTCGTCTTCGATTAGGCGGCGGGCGCGCCGTTCGAATTCCCGTTGCTGTAGCCGGTCCACCAATTTGGCGCTGAGGGAGCCATGGGCCAGCAGGGCTTCGATGAGCCAGGCCGCCACCAGCAAACCCAGCCCCAGGGCCAAAAGCAGTTCTACCAAGGTGAAGCCGTAAGACCCCTGGGGCTCCAGGGCCCCTGGCCAGTTGGCAGCCTTCAGGGTCGCCAGGAGACGCTGGCTGGTCTGGGGGCCTTGAAGGGGCTTGTTCATCGCTCCGCCTGGCACTGGGTGGCACTCAAGGGGCCGGCGGGATCGGCGTCGTAGCGGCCCAGGCGCACCAACCCCAGGGGCAGGGCCATCACCAGGCAGCGGCGCAGCCCCGTGCCGGAGTGGCTCAGCACCACCACGCCGCCATCGATCACCAGGCCGTTGGCGCTGAAGCGCAGGGTGGCGGGGAAGCTGTGGGCCAGGGTCACGGCGTCGCCGAACTTTCTCAGCCCCGGGGCGCAGGCCGGCAGGCTGCCATCGGCCGGCTCCTGCCAACCTTCCGGATCCAGGCTGAGGCCGCAGGCCAGCTGGCGGCGTTCTGCCCCGGCCCTCGCCAGCTGGATGCCGGCCAGCAGTTCACCGGCCACGGCCTCCACCTTTTGGCGTTGCCGTTTTTCCTGGCCAATGGCCAGGCCCCAGCTGCCCAGGCCACCTAGCAGGCCCACCACCACCAGCTGTTCGGCCAGGGTCATCCCAGGGTCCCTCCCCCGGGTGGACAGAGCCCATAGGCGGCAGCGCTGAACAGCCGTTGCCGTTGCCAGCGCCCCCCGGCTGCCCCTAGCTGCAAGCGCACGAGGCCAGGGGCCAGCACGCTCACTTGGCGGACCAGGGGGGCAGGGGTCGCCGCGCTCGGCGCTGGGTCGTTGCCCTCCCCGGGGGCGGGGTCCGTCAGCAGGCGGCTCAGCAGCAGGGCCGGCTGCTCGCAGGCCAGGTCGGTGGCCTGTTGTTGCGCCGCCCCAGACCGCACGAGGGCCTGGCTGCGGCGCAGTTCGGCCTCGAGCTGCACTTCAGCGGCCTGGGCCTGGCTGGTCCTTTGCTGGGAGCGGCCCAGGCCGGCCATCACTTCGAGGGAGCCGGCGCTGGCCAGGCTGAACAGCAATCCCGCCAGCAGCACTTCAGCCAGGTTCACGCCCCCTCCTGGTGCAGGGCCCGGATCAGCCCATCCGGCAACGACCGCTCAAACCGCACCACGCCCTGGCGCTGCTCGCCGCCGCGGCCCTTGATCGTGACCTGCAGGGCGACCAGGCCGGGGTCCGACGGCTCGCTCGGTTGCCATTGCAGCCCGCCGAGTTGCCAGCCGGCCGGCAGGGCGAGGTCCAGCAGGTCGGGGCCGAGGCGGGAGGAGTTGAGCTCCTCAGGGCGGCGCCCAACTAGGTCATCGGCAAGCAGTTGGGCCAGGTCGTGCAGGCCGTCGTCGGCCTGGCGGCGGCGGTGCTCGGAGGCCTGGGCCTGGTGGGAGCCCAGGGCCACGCCGAGCAGGGACAGGCTGCTGGCCGAGAGCACCAGGCCGGCCAGCAGGGCCAGGGGCAGCACAAATCCTGGCTCGCCCTGGTGCTGCGGCCAGCGGTAACTGGGGTACTGGGCCATGAAGCAGGCCTCCAACGGTTGGAGCCATAGGGTTCCCGGGCCTCGCTGCTGCGATCCCTGCGCTCCGGTCCCTGGATCAGCCCAAGAGCCCTATTGGTTGAGCTTGAGCACGGCCATAAAGGCCTCCTGGGGCACATCCACCTTGCCCATGGCCTTCATGCGCTTTTTGCCCTTGGCCTGTTTCTGCAGTAGTTTTTTCTTGCGGGAAATGTCGCCGCCGTAGCATTTGGCTAGCACATCTTTGCGGATGGCACTGATGCTTTCGCTGGCAATGATGCGGCTGCCGATCGAGGCCTGGATCGGAATTTTGAACTGTTGACGGGGAATCAATTCCTTCAGCTTTTCAACCAGGCCCTTGCCCACGTTGTAGGCCTTATCCCGGTGCACGATCGTGGTGAGGGGATCGGCTTTTTCGGCGTTGATCAACACATCGAGGCGCACCAGCTCGTTTTTGCGATAGCCGATCAGGCTGTATTCCATCGAGGCGTAGCCCTTGGTGCGGCTCTTCATCTGGTCGAAGAAGTCGGTCACCACTTCAGCCAGGGGCATTTCGTAGTGGAGGGTGACCCGGTCGGTGGTGATGTATTTCATATCAATAAATTCACCGCGGCGCTCCTGGCACAGCTCCATCAGGGCACCGTTGTAGATGTTGGGCGTGTAGATCTCCAGTTTCACGTAGGGCTCTTCGATCGATTCACGCTTCTGGGGATCGGGCAGGGTGGCCGGGTTATCCACCAGCATGACGCTGCCATCGAGCAGGTTCACCTGATACACCACTGAGGGCGCCGTCACGATCAGGTCCAGGTCGTATTCCCGCTCCAGCCGCTCCTGCACAATCTCCATGTGCAGCAGGCCCAGGAAGCCGCAGCGGAAGCCAAAGCCCATGGCGCTACTGGTTTCCGGCTCATACTTAAGCGCCGCATCGGAGAGCTGCAGCCTGTCGAGGGCCTCGCGCAGGTCCGGGTATTGGTCGGCGTCGGTGGGAAATAGGCCGCAGAACACCATGGGCTTGGCTTCGGCGTAGCCGGGCAGGGCTTCGGCGGCCGGGTTGGCTAGCAGGGTGATCGTGTCGCCGACGCGGGCATCGGCCACGGCCTTAATCGAGGCCGAAAGGTAGCCCACCTCGCCGGCATGGAGCGACTCCACCTGGCGCTGGTCCGGCGCCATCACCCCCACTTCATCGAGTTCGTAGCTTTTGCCGCTGGCCATCAGCAGCACCTTGTCCTTGCGGGCAATGGTTCCGCTAATCACCCGGAAATAGACAATCACGCCCCGGTAGGCGTCGTAGTAGGAATCGAAGATCAGGGCCTTGAGCGGCTCCTCGAGCCGATCCGGTGGCGGTGGCACCCGATCCACCACGGACTGCAGGATCCCCGCCACACCTATTCCTGTTTTGGCGGAGCAGGTAATGGCGTTTGTGGTGTCGAGGCCAATGATTGCTTCGATCTCGGCGGCGATGCGTACGGGATCGGCGCCAGGGAGGTCGATCTTGTTAAGGACCGGAATGATCTCGAGATCATTTTCCAGGGCCAGATACACATTGGCCAGGGTCTGGGCTTCCACCCCTTGGCTGGCATCCACCACCAGTAGGGCCCCTTCGCAGGCCTGTAGGGAGCGGCTCACCTCGTAGGAGAAATCGACGTGGCCGGGGGTATCAATCAGGTTGAGGATGTAGAGCTCACCATCGGCGGCTTTGTATTCCATCCGGGCCGCTTGGAGCTTGATCGTGATGCCGCGCTCCCGCTCCAGGTCCATGTTGTCGAGGAACTGCTCCTGCATGTCCCTTGCCGCCACCGTGCCGGTGGTCTGCAGCAAGCGGTCGGCCAGGGTCGATTTGCCATGGTCGATGTGGGCAATGATGCAGAAATTGCGAATCCGCTTAACGGGAACGTCGGTCATGGACAGGCTGCGGGCCGGCGGGCCCGGTGGACCGCCGCAAGTGGGCGAATCCTAAGGAGGGCCTGGGGCCTCCCCCGCATGGGCAAGCCCAAGCCCTTGGCGGCCTGGCTGAACGCTGCTCCCGCCAGGGTCAGTCAGGCCCTGGGGGCGCCTTCCTAAGCTGGTGGTCATTCGACCTAAGACCAATGGGCACCGACACCGCTCCAGTCGACACAGCACCGGCTGCTGCCGATGACACCGCAGCCGAGCTTGACCCCCGCGCCCTCACCCTCGCCAACGTCGAGCGGACCCTCGATGAGCTGCGCCCCTACCTGATGGCCGATGGCGGCAACGTCGAAGTGGTCGAAATCGATGGCCCGATCGTCAAGGTGCGGCTCCAGGGCGCCTGCGGCTCCTGCCCCAGCAGCACCATGACCCTGAAGATGGGCATCGAGCGCAAGCTGCGCGAAGCCATCCCCGAAGTCGACGAAGTCGTTCAGGTGCTCTGAAGCTAAGGATCTGCCCTTGCTGCGCTGAGCCGCGTCTTGGCTCTGGTTCCCTGAGCCGGCCTGGCTTGGTGCTCCCCCCAGGGGCGACCCCTAGGCTGCGGTTTCCTTGCCCCGAGGCCCGTGCTCGATCAGCGTCTGCTGCGCGATACCCCTGAGCTGATCAGCCAGCAACTGGGTCGGCGCGGCATGAGCGTGGACCTGACCGGGCCCCAGTTGATCGCCCAGCAACAACGCACCCTCGAAGAGCAGCGCAGCAACCTCCAGGCCGAGGGCAATCGGGTTGGCAAGGAGGTGGGCCTGCGCATCAGGGCTGGCGCCGATTCAGCTGGCGCTGAGCTGAAGGAGCTGCGGGAGCAGGGCAACCGGCTCAAGCAGCAGGTGGCGGTGCTCGAGGAGGAAGAAAAGGCCCTCAACCTGCGCCTGCGCGAGTACCTGCTGAGCCTGCCCAACCTGCCCTCCGCCGAAACTCCGGATGGCAAAAGCGAAGCCGACAACGTTGAGATCAAGCGCTGGGGCACCCCCCGCCAGGAGGCAGGCCTCGAGGAGCATTGGCAGATCGGCGAGCGGCTGGGTCTGTTTGAAACCGAGCGCTCGGTGCGGATCGCCCAGAGCCGCTTCATCACCCTGCTGGGCCAGGGGGCGCGCCTCGAGCGTGCCCTGATCAGCTTCATGCTCGATCTGCACGCCGCCAAGGGCTACACCGAGGTGATGCCGCCGATCCTGGTCAATAGCGCCAGCCTGCTGGGTTCGGGCCAGCTGCCCAAGTTCGCCGAGGAAAGCTTCCGCTGCGCCGAGGACGACCTCTGGCTCACCCCCACCGCCGAGGTGCCGGTGACCTCCCTGCACCGCGATGAGGTGCTCAGTGCCGACCAGCTGCCGCTCAAATACGCCGCCTACACGCCCTGCTTCCGCCGTGAGGCCGGCTCCTACGGCCGCGACACCCGCGGCCTGATCCGCCTGCACCAGTTCAACAAAGTTGAGTTGTACTGGTTCGTGCGCCCCGAGGAGTCGGCGGCAGCCCACCAGCAGATCACCGCCGATGCCGAAGCGGTGCTTGAGGCCCTGGAGCTGCCCTACCGCAAGATCGATCTCTGCAGCGGCGATCTGGGCTTCTCGGCCAACCGCACCTACGACCTGGAGGTGTGGCTGCCGGGGGCCGGCGCCTACCGGGAAATCTCCAGCTGCAGCGCCTGCGGTGATTTCCAGGCGCGGCGGGCGTCGATTCGCTTGAAGGAAACCAAGGGAACCCGGCTGGTGCACACCCTCAATGGCAGCGGCCTGGCGGTGGGCCGCACGATGGCGGCCCTGTTGGAAACGGGCCAGCGGCCCGATGGCAGCGTTGCCCTGCCGGCGGCCCTAGTGCCCTACTTCGGCGCCGAGGCGCTCAAGCCCGCCTGAGCCTGCCTCATGTCTTGGGCCTGCCAAGGCGGTGACCCTTCGGCCCCCGACCGCCCGACCCGACCCTCGGGCCTAGGCCACCAAGCCTCACAATGGATTCACACAAGGATCCGTGCTGCATGGGTGTTCTCACCGCACTGGCAATCCTGGCTGGCCTGATCGTGGTTCACGAAGCCGGCCACTTTTTTGCTGCCACCTGGCAGGGCATTCGGGTAAGTGGCTTCTCGGTGGGCTTCGGCCCGGTGCTGCTGGAGCGGCGCAGCCGTGGTGTGCAATTCGCCCTGCGGGCGATCCCCTTGGGCGGCTTCGTCTCCTTCCCCGATGACGACGAGGACAGCAAGGTTCCAGCGGATGACCCCAATTTGCTGCGCAACCGCCCCCTGTACCAGCGGGGCCTGGTGATTGCCGCCGGCGTGCTCGCCAACCTGCTGCTCGCCTTCACCGTGCTGCTGGCCCAGGGGGCGTTTGTGGGAATTCCCGCCGGCTACGGCGCCAGCCCGGGTGTGCTGGTCGCCGGCGTGGCGCCAGGCCAGGCCGCCGCCGCCGCTGGCCTGGTGGCGGGCGATCGGATCATCAGCATCGAGGGCCAACGGCTGGCCGGCGGCCAGGCCGCCGTGGCCAATTTGGTGAGCCGCATCAAGGGATCGCCGGCCCACACCCTCCAGCTTGAGGCCGAGAGCAACGGAACCCTCCGCAGCCTCAGCCTCACCCCCGCCGCCGTCGATGGCATCGGCAAGATCGGTGCCCAGCTCCAACCCTTCGGCACCCCGGCCTACCGCCGCGCCAAGGGACCCCTGGAGGTGATCCGCCAGGCCAGCCGCGACACCGCTGCCCTGACCAAACGCACCATCAGCGGCTTCGTCAGCCTGGTGACCAATTTCGGCGAGACCGCTAGCCAGGTGTCGGGCCCCGTGAAGATCGTGCAGATGGGCGCCTCCCTCGCCCACCAGGGCGGCAGCAGCCTGTATCTGTTCACGGCCCTGATCTCGATCAACCTGGCCGTGCTCAATTCCCTGCCCCTGCCTTTGCTCGATGGCGGCCAGTTTCTGCTGCTGCTGATCGAGGGCCTGCGCGGGCGCCCCCTGCCGGAGCGCTTCCAAATGGCCTTTATGCAGTCGGGCTTTGTGTTGCTGGTGGGTTTGAGCGTGGTGCTGATCGTCAAGGACACCAGCCAGCTGCCCGCCGTGCAGCAACTGCTGGGCCATTGAGGTTGGGGCCTGTCGCCGCCATGGACGCCGCCGCCGCCCCGGGCCCCCAGCCCCCGAAGGCCGGCAAGCCAAAACGGGCTGCGGCTAAGCCGAAACTGGCTGCGGCCAAGCCGAAACGGCCCACGGCCAAGCAGCGCATGCCGGAAATTTTTGGGCGGCTCGGCGACGCCTATCCCGATGCCACCTGCTCCTTGGATTGGCGCACTCCCTGGGAGTTGCTGGTGGCCACCATGCTCTCGGCCCAATGCACCGATGAGCGGGTCAACAAGGTGACGCCGGCCCTGTTTGAGCGGTTCCCCGATGCGGCGGCAGCGGCGGCGGTGGAGAGCAGCGCCGTGGAGCCCTATGTGCAATCCACGGGCTTTTTCCGCAACAAGGCCAAACACATCGTGGCCAGCTCGCGCCTGTTGCTGGAGCGCCATGGCGGCGTGGTGCCCCAAACCATGGCCGAGCTGCTGCCGTTGCCCGGCGTGGCTCGCAAGACCGCCAATGTGGTGCTGGCCCATGCCTATGGCATCAATGCCGGTGTCACGGTCGACACCCACGTGGGCCGCCTCAGTGGCCGCCTCGGCCTCAGCCGCCACAGCGATCCGATCCGGATCGAGCGCGACCTGATGACGTTGCTGCCCCAGGCGGACTGGGAAACCCTGTCATTACGGCTCATCTATCACGGCCGCGCCGTCTGCAACGCCCGCAAGCCGGCCTGTGAGCGCTGCCTGCTCGCGGATCTTTGCCCCAGCGCCTGAAAGCTGGCAAGGGGCGGCCCAGCGGGGAGGTAAGCTCAACACCCAAAGGATTTAGGGCACCAGCCGCATGGCGAAGAAGTCGATGATCGCGCGCAACGTCAAGCGCCAGAAGATGGTGGATCGTTTCGCTGCCAAGCGCGCAGCCCTGATGACCGCCTTCGAATCGGCTGCTGATCCGATGGAGCGCCTCGATATTCACCGTCAGATCCAGGGCCTGCCCCGCAACAGCGCCCCCACCCGCCTGCGCAACCGTTGCTGGGCCACCGGCAAGCCCCGCGGCGTGTATCGCGATTTCGGCCTGTGCCGCAACCAGTTCCGCGAGCGCGCCCACAAGGGTGAACTCCCCGGCGTCGTTAAGTCCAGCTGGTAGGTGGCCCTGGCGGCGCCCGCGCCGATCGCCATCCCAATTCCTAACCCTGGGTGTACGCCATTCAGGAGCCTGATCAGGCCGAATTTGGGCCCTGGTTGGGCTTTTTTGCAGCTTGCTCGACATTGCCAGGGGTCCTTCCGCCCTGGCCGTACCAACGGCCAGGAACTCTGGATGCGACAATGGTCGGCGACACCAAAACGGACATAAGTTCAAGTGCAAGGACAAACTCAGTCGATCTCCTTCGATGGTCGGGAGATCCGGCTGACCACCGGTCGTTTCGCCCCCCAGGCTGGGGGCTCGGTGTTAGTCGAATGCGGTGATACGTCGGTCCTGGTGACTGCCACCCGCTCCAAGGGCCGCGAGGGCATCGATTTCCTACCCCTCACCTGCGACTACGAAGAGCGTCTCTACGCCGCTGGTCGCATCCCGGGCAGCTTCTTCCGCCGCGAAGGCCGTCCCCCCGAACGGGCCATCCTCACCACCCGTCTGATTGATCGCCCCCTGCGGCCCCTGTTCCCCGCCTGGCTGCGGGACGACATCCAGGTGGTGGCCACCGTGCTGTCCCTCGATGAGCGGGTTCCGCCCGACGTGCTCGCCGTCACCGGCGCCTCGATCGCCTGCCTGCTGGCCAAGCTTCCCTTCGCCGGACCGATGGCCGCGGTTCGCGTCGGCCTGCTGGGCGACGATTTCATCCTCAACCCCAGCTACCGGGAGATTGAGCGCAGTGAGCTCGATCTTGTGGTGGCGGGCACCCCTGACGGGGTGGTGATGGTGGAGGCCGGCGCCAACCAGCTGCCCGAGCAGGACGTGATTGAGGCGATCGACTTCGGCCTCGAGGCCGTGGGCGAATTGATCAAGGCCCAACAGGCCCTGCTCAAGGACCTCGGCATCGAGCAGGTGCTACCCGAGGCCAAAACCGAAGACCCCACCCTGCCCACCTTCCTCGAGAAGGAATGTGCCAAGGGGATCGGCGAGGTGCTCAAGCAATTCAGCCAAACCAAGGCCGAGCGCGACGAAAAGCTCGATGCGATCAAGGCCGAAGTGGGCGTGACCATCGCCGCCCTCAAGGACAACGACGCCGTCAAGCTGGCCGTGGGTGGCAACAGCAAGCTGCTGTCGACCAGCTACAAGAGCCTCACCAAGAAGCTCATGCGCGAGCAAATCATCAAAGAAGGCAAGCGGGTCGATGGCCGCAACCTTGATGAAGTGCGTCCAATCAGCGCTGCTGCTGGGGTTCTGCCCAAGCGCGTCCATGGTTCGGCCCTGTTCCAGCGCGGCCTGACCCAGGTGCTCTCCTGCGCCACCTTGGGCACCCCGAGCGATGCCCAGGAGCTGGACGACCTCAACCCCTCCACCGAGAAGTCGTATCTGCATCACTACAACTTCCCCCCCTACTCGGTGGGTGAAACCCGGCCGATGCGCTCCCCTGGCCGCCGCGAAGTTGGCCACGGCGCCCTGGCCGAGCGGGCGTTGATCCCCGTGCTGCCCAGCAAGGAAAGCTTCCCCTACGTGCTGCGGGTCGTGTCGGAGTGCCTCAGCTCCAACGGCTCCACCTCGATGGGTTCGGTGTGCGGCAGCACCCTGGCCCTGATGGATGCGGGCGTGCCCCTCAAGGCCCCCGTGAGTGGCGCCGCCATGGGCCTGATCAAGGAGGGCGACCAGGTGCGCATCCTCACCGACATCCAGGGCATCGAGGATTTCCTCGGCGACATGGACTTCAAGGTGGCCGGCACCGAGAAGGGCATCACCGCCCTGCAGATGGACATGAAGATCACGGGTCTGGCCATGACGACCGTGGCGGAAGCCGTGAACCAGGCCCGCCCGGCCCGGCTGCACATCCTCGAGAAGATGCTCGAAGCGATCGACAAGCCCCGCGATGGCCTCTCCCCCCATGCCCCCCGCCTGCTTAGCTTCCGCATCGATCCGGAACTGATCGGCACCGTGATCGGCCCCGGCGGCCGCACGATCAAGGGCATCACCGAGCGCACCAACACCAAGATCGACATCGAGGATGGCGGCATCGTCACGATCGCCAGCCACGACGGCGCCGCCGCTGAGGAAGCCCAGCGCATCATCGAAGGCCTCACCCGCCGCGTCAGCGAGGGTGAAACCTTCACCGGTGCCATCACCCGGGTGATTCCGATCGGCGCGTTTGTGGAAATCCTGCCCGGCAAGGAAGGCATGATCCACATCTCCCAGCTCTCGGAAGCCCGGGTTGAAAAGGTGGAAGACGTGGTCAAGGTGGGCGATGTCGTCACCGTGCGGGTGCGCGAAATCGATAACCGCGGCCGCATCAACCTCAGCCTGCGCGGCGTGCCCCAGCAGGAGCCCGGCGTCGAGTGAGCCCCCGGTGATTGGCTGAATGGTTGATCGGCGAGGGGCCCAGATGTTCCTCGCCATTTGCCGGCCCTTGGGGCCGGCTTTTTGCTGGGCGGGGTGGGGCCCAGGCCTCAAACGGCAAAGCCCGGATCGATCCGCGCCAGGGCGGCGGCGCTGCGGGCGCAGAGCTCCTGGTGGTTGGGGCCGTGGCTGGCGACCAGGCAGCCGGCTTGGCGCACGTCGCCCGTGTTGTAGGTGAGGGCGCGGCCATCGGCGTGGCTGAAGGCACCGCCGGCGGCCCGCAGTACCGCATCTGGGGCGGCCATGTCCCAGTCCTTGGGGGCGCTACGGCCCGAGAGGGAGAGGTAGAGATCGGCCTCGCCCCGCAGGATCGTGGCCACCTTGGCGCCGACGCTGCCGATCGCCCGGCAATCCCCCAGGGCCAGGTCCGTGAGCAGGGCTTCCAGCCGCTGGTCGCGGTGGTTGCGGCTGGCCACCAGCACCAGCTCCGGCAGCCGGTTGCGGGAGCTGAGGGCTGGCGCGAAGCGCTCGCCTAACCGATTTTCGCGCCAGGCCCGCGGCGCCCCGCCCCCCAGCAGGCCAAACCAGAGCTCCTCGGGTTCGGGCAATAGCACCACCCCCAGCACCACCTCCTGGCCCCGCACTAGGGCCAGGTGCACGGCGTATTCGCCCGTGCCCTGGAGGAAATCCTTGGTGCCATCGAGGGGATCGAGGATCCAGAGCCACTCGGCCTCCAGGGGCACGCCTTCGCTGAGCTGCTGTTTGGCGGTCTCCTCACTGAGCAGGGTCCAGGGGGCCGCCGGGAAGGCCTGGGCCAGGCCGTCGAGCAGCCATTGGTTCACTGCCAGGTCGGCGGCAGACACCGGACCCTCGCCGCCCTCCTCGACGCTCAGCACCGGCGCAAAGCCGTAGGGGGGCTGCTCGCCGCGCCCGTAGGCCCGCAGGATGGCGGCCGCTCCCCAGCTGAGGCGCCGCAGCTCGGCCAGCAGGGCCGCCTCGCCAATCCCCTCGGGCAGCCAGGCCTGGGGCTCGGGGGCACTGGGGGC
>JAEMQZ010000120.1 GCA_016463595.1 Synechococcales cyanobacterium SupBloom_Metag_052
CCTCGATGCACGGGGTGTTGCGGCTGGTGGTAACCCTCGATGGCGAGGACGTGGTCGATTGCGAGCCGGTGATCGGCTACCTGCACCGCGGCATGGAAAAAATTGCCGAGAACCGCACCAATGTGATGTTCGTGCCCTACGTGAGCCGCATGGACTATGCGGCGGGCATGTTCTATGAGGCGATCGTGGTGAATGCGCCCGAACGGCTGGCCAATGTGCCGGTGCCGAAGCGGGCCAGCTACATCCGCGTGCTGATGCTGGAACTGAACCGCATCGCCAACCACCTGCTCTGGCTGGGCCCGTTCCTGGCCGACGTGGGCGCCCAGACCCCCTTCTTTTATATCTTCCGCGAGCGGGAGATGATCTATGACCTCTGGGAAGCGGCCACTGGCCAGCGCCTGATCAACAACAACTATTTCCGCATTGGCGGCGTGGCGGCCGACCTGCCCTGGGGCTGGCTGGAAAAGTGCGAAGACTTCTGCAACTGGTTTGGTCCCAAGATCGATGAATACGAAAAACTGATCACCAACAACCCGATCTTCCGCAAACGCATCGAGGGCCTGGGCGTGATCAGCCGCGAGATGGCGATCAACTGGAGCCTGTCGGGGCCGATGCTGCGGGCCTCGGGCGTGCCCTGGGACCTGCGCAAGGTGGACCACTACGAGTGCTACGACGACTTCGAGTGGGATGTGGCCTGGCAGAAGGAGGGCGATTGCTACGCCCGCTATCGGGTGCGGATTGAGGAAATGCGCCAGTCGCTCAAGATCCTGCGCCAGGCGATCAAGATGATCCCCGGCGGCCCCACCGAAAACCTGGAGGCCCGCCGCATGGCCGAGGGTAAGAAAAGCGAGTGGTATGGCTTCGATTACCAAACCGTGGCCAAAAAGGTGGCGCCCACCTTCAAGATTCCCTCGGGCGAGCTCTACACCCGGTTGGAATCGGGCAAGGGCGAAATCGGCGTGTTCATCCAGGGCAACGACGACGTGACCCCCTGGCGCTTCAAGATTCGCGCCGCCGATCTCAACAACCTCCAGATCCTGCCCCACATCCTCAAGGGGGCCAAGGTGGCCGACATCATGGCGATCCTGGGCTCGATCGACGTGATCATGGGCTCGGTAGATCGCTGATTGGGCGTGAAACTCCCCTAGCTGGAGGCGACCGCTCAGGCTGAAGCACATCTGGTCACAACTGGGCGCCATTGATGCACATTCCATGCGCATCTAGGCCAAATCATGCCGCTACGTTTGCCTGGTCTCCACCGACCCACCATGGCTTCCGTAGTCCTACCCCCCGTCCTTGAGCCGCTGGTTGCCCAGCCGATTGCGGAACCAGCCAGCACCAGAAAGCCCCCCGCTCCGATCAATCTGATTGGCACTGATGGGGCCGACACCCTATCCGGCAGCAAGGGCAACGACGTCTACTCGGCTGGCGCAGGCAATGACCTGATTAAGGGCTCTGCCGGCAATGACAGCATGGGCGGTGGCTCAGGCATCGACACCCTGGACTATTCAGGACTGAATGCCGATATCACCTTCTCCCGGGGTGGGGTGATCACGAAATCCGGGGGCATGGGTGTTGACACCATCGCCGCCTTTGATATTGAAGTGATCAAGGGCAATGCCAAGCGCATCAACACGATCGACGGCAGCAGCGGCACAACTGCTGCCATCAACGTGGATCTCTCCACCAATTCCCTTGAAATTACCGGACTCCCCGGGATTGGCAGCGCCAAGCTGACAGTCATCAACTTCAGCAATGTCAATGGCTCGGAAAACAATGATGTGATTGTTGGCAACGACAAGGCCAACAGCCTCAATGGCGGCGGCGGCAACGACACCATTTCCGGCGGTGGCGGCGACGACCTCTTGCTCGGCTCGAGCGGCACCGATGTCTACGGGGGTGGCAGCGGCGCCGACACCCTGAGCTACGAAACCTTTGCCGGTGGCGTCACGCTCGTGCGTGGGGGCACGATCATCAAGGCCGATGGCTCGGTTGACACCATCGCCGACTTTGGCGTTGAAACCATCATCGGTAGCAAGGGCGCGGTGAACACGATTGACGGCACCACGGGGGTAACAGCTGCCCTCAATGTGAATCTCTCCAAACAAAACCTAACGATCACGGGCCTGCCCTTTGTCGGCACCGCTTCCCTCACGGTGAAAAACTTCACCGATGTCAAAGGATCCGAGAACGCCGATGTCATCACCGGTGACAAAGGTGCCAATCGCTTACTTGGCAATGGCGGCAATGATGTCCTCACCGGGCTGGGCGGCAAGGACCTCCTCACCGGTGGCTCTGGCGCCGACACCTTTGTGTTCGGCACTGGCGATTCGCTGCTGAGCGGCTTTGACCTGATTACGGATCTGGAGATTGGTGTTGATTCCATCGATGGCTGGGCCGCAACGGCGGTGACCACTATCGGCAGGGCATCCAGCCTGAATGCCGGTGACCTCGGCAGGCTGTTTGGCAACACCTTCCTGGCCAATGGCGCTGCTGCCTTCGTGCTGGGATCTACGGGCGGAGATCGCACCTTCCTCGCCCTCAATGATTCCCAGCTGGGCTTCCAGGCGGGCAAGGACCTAATCATGGAAATCACCGGCTATACGGGCAGCCTCAGCAATCTGGCGATTGTTTGATGGCTCTGGCGGGCCCCCTGGGCTCGCCAAAGTCGGGGTTTGTTTCATAGTGCTGCGTCTCGCAATTCTGCGGGGCGCCATACTTCTTGCAATGGCCCCTGGGCAAGGCACCAACCCCCTTTGCCGGGCTTTCGCTCCATGGCCAGAACCGCCTTTCTCAGCCGCATCCGCCAAAGTGGCTACCTACTCCCGGCAGCCCTGACGGGCTACCTGTGGCTCAAGGGCGGCTGGCCGGAACTGCCTGGCCTGAGCTGCCCGCTACGGGCCCTCACCGGCATCCCTTGCCCCACCTGCTTCCTCACCCGGGCCACCTGCGCCAGCCTGCGGGGCGATTGGCACCAGGCCCTGCAACTCCACGCCTTTGGGCCCCTGGTGGCCGCTGCCCTGATCCTGTGGAGTGTGCAGGCGATTCGCCAGCGGCAGTTCTACCCGCAGGGCCTGGAGGCCTGGCATTTGGTGGTGGGTGTGCTGGCTCTTGTGGCCTACTGGGCGACCCGCATGGGGCTCAGCAATTGGCTAGGAATCCAGACGTTCCCGAACGGTTGAGACCCCAGCGAAATCGAGGGCGATTTAGGTGAGCACGCCCTGGCGATAGGCGGCGTTTTGAACGTAGAAGCCGGCCATGGCTGGGGCAAACAAAAGGCCCAGGCCACAGGTGCAAAGGGATACCACAATAACGACTATGCCAGCCAGGATCTGAATCCCCACGAAAGTCCAACCATTTTCAGAGCGATAGACCGCCTGGAAGGAGGAACTGAAGGCATCGAGGATCGACATCTCGGTGGTGAATATCTTGTTCACATAGACAGGAGTGACCAAGGCAACGGCAATGCCAGGCAGGATGCAAAACAAAAAGCCGACAGCGCCAACAATCGTGAACAGAAGACCGGCAAGCAGGTAGCGCCAAGGACGCTCCAAAAGGGTTCGAAAGGCTCGTTCAACCGTAATTTTTTCACCCGTGGCGAAATACATTGCTGGTACCGCCGCGAATAAAACCGAAACCAGACTGGTGAGGATCGAAAAGGGAAACTGACCAAGTTGACCCATCCAAAATCCCCAGGATGAGACTGAAGTGCTGCCATCAATGGCACTGCCGAGGGTCTCTCCGGAAAAACCGTTCCCCAGCATTGTCAAAAGTAGTTGGACGCCGTAGCCAAACACGCCGATGACCGCCGTAACGATCCAGATGACCAAGATGGTGGGGATGTGGGCGACAAACGCGTCCCAAGCCTTATTCAAAGTGGGCTGTTCGTAGGCAATCGGAGCGGCCACAATCTTGGGGTGAACTGGGCGAAAGCTAAGGCGGGCCGCAGGGTTCAGCAACCCAAAACGATTGAAGCGACACCACAAGCGGCCCCTAGG
>JAEMQZ010000121.1 GCA_016463595.1 Synechococcales cyanobacterium SupBloom_Metag_052
CAGCAAACTGCGCACCACCTTGGCCGCCAGCACGCTGCTCACCCCACTGGGATCCAGCTGGGGCGCCAGTTCCACCACATCGGCGCCCACTAGCTGGTGGTGGCGCAGTTCATCCACCAGAACGGCGAAATCCTTCCACAGGAAGCCCCCCGGTTCCGGGGTGCCGGTGCCGGCCAGCACGGCAGGATCAAACCAGTCGAGATCGACGGTGAGATAGAGGGGCCGGCCCCGCAGGGCGGCCAGGGATTCGGCCATCCGCTCAATCGCCACCAGGCGGCCGCTCTGGCGCAGCTCGCTGAACTCCGCGCGGGTGCCGCTGCGGATGGCGATCTGCAGCAGGACGCCACTGGGGAGCACCTCCAGGCAGCGGCGCATGGCACAGGCATGGCTGTGCTGGTTGCCCAGCCACTCGTGGCGCAGGTCGGCATGGGCATCGAGCTGCACCAGGGCCAACTCGGGATAACGCTCGGCCACGGCCGCCACGGCGCCACTGCTGATCGAATGTTCGCCGCCCAGCATCAAGGGCTTGAGCCCCAGGTCCAACACCGCCTTGGTTGCCACCTTCACCGCCGCCACCACCGGCTCAGGCGCGCCGAAGGGAATGGCCACGGCGCCCAGGTCGGCGAAGGCCAGCTCTTCGAGGTCGAGGTCGAGCTGGGGGTCGTAGCTCTCGAGGCCCGAGCTCACCTCCCGGATCGCCGCCGGACCGAAGCGGGTGCCGGGCCGAAAGGAGGTGGTGCCGTCGTAGGGCACGCCAAATAGGCCCACGCGGCAGCCGGCCGGATCGCGGCGGCTGGCCATGTAGATGGCGCCTTCGGTCTCAAACAGCTCGGCCAGGAGCTCGGCGGCGGGGCGGCTTGGGGATTCGGGGCTGGTCAAGGCGAGCGGCTCTAGGCGGAACCCAATCTTGACGGGGCCCCTTCAGGCGTTCAAGGCCCGCTCGATCGCCGCCGGCACGGCCTCGAAGGCGCCCCGCTGCCAGCGGGGGGACCAGATCTCACAACCTGCGGCAACCGAGGCGGCGCGGTCGGCCTGGGGCTGGAGATAGGGGCGGCCGTCGCGGGCGGCGAAGGTCCAGCTCCACCAGCCGCTCGGATACATGGGCACCCAGCCATACATCGGATCGGCCTGGCCAAACACCTCGCGCAGCAGCAGCACCATGTCGAGGTGCACCTGGCGGAAGGCTTCGGGCGATTCGCTCTGGGTGGCGAAGACACCACCGGGCTTGAGGATGCGCCGGCAATGGTCAAAAAAGGCGCGGTTGAACAACCCTTCAGCCGGTCCAGCCGGATCGGAGCCATCCACAATCACCACGTCGTAGCTGGCGTCAGCGGCATTAGCGGCCCAGGCGATGCCATCGCCGATGGTGAGCTGTAGGCGCGGATCGCTCCAGGCACCCGCGCCCAGGGACGGGAGGTGTTTCTGGCTGAGTTCCACCACCAGGCCATCGATTTCCACCATGTCGAGCTGCTGGACGCCGGGATGGCGCAGACATTCGCGGGCGGTGCCACCGTCGCCGCCGCCGATCACCAGCACCCGCTCGATCGAGGCCGCGCCGCACAGGGCTGGATGCACCAAAGCCTCGTGGTAATGGCGCTCCTGGCGCTCGGCCGTCATCCAGCAGCCATCAAGCAGCAGGCCCTTGCCGTAACGCTCGCTATCGATGATCGTCACCCGCTGGAAGGGGCTCTCGGCCTCGGCGATCACGGAGCCGGCCAGGCCGTAGCGCACGCCGTCAAACACCTCATCGATCCAGCCCATGGCCCTTGGAAGCACTGCCTCCAGGATTGCGCATCGCCCCTGTCGTCTGGGCCACTGAATCTGGCCCATCAGGGAGCCTTGCCAACCAAGACGGGCCCATAGGGTTGAAAGAGGGCCCTTGTGAAGCCGATCCAAAGGTTTGCCCGTAGATTTGCCCTAAGGCCAGGGCCTTCCCGGCTAAACCATTTAAAATATTGAGATGGCTTTTTCTAGACGTCACCTACTACAAGCCGCTGGCTTGGTTGCTGGTGGACTAGTCCTACCGAAATTAAGTGGCGGCGCTGCCCAGGCAGCTAGCGCCATGGATCCAAAACTGGCGAAGGATCTCACCGTCTGTTCACCCCCTAGCGATCCCCTCGCTGAACTGTTGCGTCGCAATGGCAAATTCAGCAAGGCCTGGCAGCAAGCGGTGAGTGCTCCAACGGCCAGCCAGCGCATGGAGTTAACCAAGTCGATCTTTGCAGCTGGCTGCCAGATCAACCCAGCCGCCCTAGCCGAAGGCCAGAAGCCCTGGGCCGCCCTGCTGAGCTGCGCCGACGCCCGGGTCGCGCCGGAATGGATCTTTGCTGCCGGTTCCGGCGAACTGTTCCAGGTACGGGCCGCCGGTAATACGGCCTTTGACGATGCGATTGCCTCGATGGAATACGCCGTGGCCGTGCTGGGCGTGCCCCTGATCCTGGTGATGGGCCATAGCGCCTGCGGCGCAGTCAAGGCCGCCATAGCGTCCGAGCCCCTAACCCCCCTCCTGGAGGGGTTGGTGAAGCCGATTCGGGCCTCGCTCAAGCCAGGCGACGATCTCACCAAGGCCATTCAGGGCAATGCCCGCTATTCCACCGCTGCACTCAGCCAACGCAGCGACGTGCTCAAGCAGGCCCAGGCCAGCGGCAAACTAGCGATCAAATCTGCCTATTTCGATATCGGTACTGGCAAAGTGTCGGTGATCTGAAGGTCCTGGCCATCGATCCACGCAACGACCACCTTGACCTAGGCATGGGAATTTCGATTCCCGTGGCCGAGTTGGGGTGGCGTTTTTCCCGCTCTTCAGGACCCGGCGGTCAAAACGTCAACAGCACCGATACGCGGGTGGAGTTGATCTTTGACCTCGCAGAATCAAGTGCCTTACCAGAAACTCTCAAGGCCCGGGCTGTGGGACGTCTGGCCGGGCGTTTGCTAGAAGGCTGCATCGTGATCGCGGCTTCGGAACACCGCTCCCAATGGCAAAACCGGGTGGCCGCCCAACGGCGCTTGGTGAACCTGCTGCAAGAAGCAATCGCCCCTCCTGCTCCGCCGCGGCGGCGCACAAAACCGACCCGGGGATCGGTAGAGCGCCGGCTAGCAGCCAAAAAGCAGCGCAGCACCGTCAAGGGGAAACGGCAGAGAGGAGCAGGATCCCCTGAGGATTAGGTCCCAAAAAAGGGGGACGCTTTTTCTAAAACATCCCCCAAAGACCAGCCCCAGGGAAATCGTACGGTTTAGTTGCTTGTTTTGATCACACGACCATTCAAGGGCTGCACAGGACGGGCGTTGTTCGGGTACAACTTGACAAAGGTGTTGAGTTGCTTGGCCGAAATCGTCACGGGCTCCTTAAGAATGAAGAACTGAACGCCTTCGGTGCAAGGAGGGGTGGTCAGGGAGCCGGTATAGGTGAAGTAAGCGAGGGACTTGGGCAACAAACCAGCCAGGGAAGGCAGATCAACTTTCACAGTTCCATCCTTCTTGGCAGGCAGCTTGCTCCAGAACGACTCCAGATAGGCATTCGGGGCCCCAACCTTGAGATTAACACCAATCACCTTAAGATTTCCCGCGCTGTTGGCATGGACCAGGTGGGCATTTAAGGGATAATGAACGCCGTTAATCGCCTCCTCACCATGGGCATGGAAGTGGAACTGCAACAACTTATAATCGGCTGCACCGATCTTTAGGTCACCCTTGAGATTGACCTGAATGCCCGTGCCCGTATTGATTGCTTCGGCGGGGCCAGCGATGTAATTAGGCTTTAGGGGCAGACTCTTAGAATCCTTAACGGTTTTCGCCGTAATGATATTGAGGGGAGCCTGGCTGGTGCCCTTGGAGCAGGCTGCGTACTCAGGGCTGAGCTGACCCCACTTCTCCGGAGCAACGGCACCGGTATAGCCATACTTGGGCTTGGCCAGACCTGCTGCCGGCAGGGCCAAGCTCAGCAGCAAGGCAGTGGCTGGAACAACCTTGGAAACCATGGGAATCAATGTTAATAGATT
>JAEMQZ010000122.1 GCA_016463595.1 Synechococcales cyanobacterium SupBloom_Metag_052
AGCGATCTCCCTTGGGCGGTGCTTGCCTTAGGAAGCCTGTTGGTAGAGCGCTTCTAGCCGTTCCCGGCTGAGATCGACGTAGAGCACTTCTTCGCCGGGCTCGGGTGCCTCAGGATGGCGAACCCGGCGGCTGCCCTGGGGCCGGACTCCTGGGGCTGGGGTGCCCCGGCGCAGGTTTTGGGTCATCAGCGCAAAGGCTCCGCCGCCGATCACGGCGAAGCAGATCAGATAGACGCCAACCAAAATGTTTTCCACGGTCTAAGAAGCTTTGCGTCAGCCTAGTGTGACGAAACGTTAAGTGTGGTGGCGGGCTCGGGGCCGATGGAGAAAGTGCTAGTCCCAAGCCCCCCTCTCTCTGGGCCTGGCGGGGCCCCCTCGGCCCACGAACCTGCCGCAGCAGCCGGTTTCACCATCGCTTTCTGCCTGGAGGGGCAGTTACGTCTGGATGACCAGCCCGCCCTGCACGAGGCGGTGGCCCTGGCCCGCCGTCAGCCAGGCAGCCGGTTGGTGGTGCTGGCGACGCGGCCCGAGGACCAGCGCCTGCGCGGACCCCACCAGCGCCGCATCGAGGCCCAGGCCCTGGCCTCGTTGCGCTCGCGCCTGGCGTCCTGGGGCATTCCCCTGCTGGCCTTCCCCCAACAGACCACCGCCGCCGCCCTGGACGAAATCCGCCCGCTGCTTGCCCCGGATCGGCTGTTCCAGGCCCAGCAAAGCCGGCTGTTTGGCGACTGGCCCGTCGCCCCTGAGCGCTTCCCCCTGGTGTTCAGCGACTTTCGCCGCAACCTGGAGCGCTCGCCCGAAGCCCCCTTGCCCCCGCCCGATTTCACGGGCCTGGGCTGGACTGGGGCGGATTGGCCCGAGGCCTGGCCCCGGGAGTGGCTCCAGTCGCCTGATCCAGCTCCAGTCGCCGATCCCCAGGCAGATCCCTACCGCGATCCCCAAAGCGACCGCCGCAGCGCCTTCCCCTTCCGGGGCGATGAGCCCACGGCCCTGGCCCGGCTCCAGCACTTCTGTGGCGGCTCCGATGGCCTGCGCCACTACAAGGCCCGCCGCAACGGCCTGGTGGGAACGGAGTTCTCCTCGAAGCTCTCGCCCTTTCTGGCGGTTGGCTCCCTCTCGGTGCGGCGTATCTGGCAGGAGATCCTGCGCTATCAGGCCATCCATGGCGCCGATGAAGGCTCCGAGTGGCTGAAGCAGGAGCTGCTCTGGCGCGAGTTCTTCCTTTGGTCGGAGCAGCGCCACGGCGCCGCCTTCCATGGCGCCAGCGGCCTGCAAAACCGCCAGCCCGCCTGGATCGAGAACCGGGAGCTGTTCGAGCGTTGGTGCCGCGCCGATGGCGGCCATCCCCTGATCGATGCCCAGCTG
The DNA here is from genome assembly GCA_016463595.1 of Synechococcales cyanobacterium SupBloom_Metag_052. GTDB lineage: Bacteria > Cyanobacteriota > Cyanobacteriia > PCC-6307 > Cyanobiaceae > BAIKAL-G1. The sequence goes on from JAEMQZ010000122.1 coordinate 1,366, forward strand.
CGCGAACTGCTCGCCACGGGCTACCTCTCCAACCGGGGCCGCCAGTGGGTGGCCTCCCACTTCATCAACAGCCTGCAGCTGCCCTGGATCTGGGGCGCCCGCTTCTTTGAGTGGTGGTTGATTGATGCCGAGCCGGCCCTGAACACGGGCAACTGGGCCTACCTGGCCGGGGTGGGTTCCGACCCCCGCAGCTTTGGGGGCTCGCCCCGCCGCTTCGACCTCGAGCGCCAGGTTGGTCTCTACGACCCCGGGCAAACCCACCGCCAGCGCTGGTCCTGAGCCCATGAGCCCCACCCTGATCCTGGGCGACCAGCTGCACCAGGGCTGGATCAGCCCCTCGCCCCTGCAGTTGGCGGCCGGCGCTGTCGTGGTGATGGTCGAAGACCTGGCCGTGGCCTCCGCCTACCGCTACCACCAGCTGCGGCTGCTGCACACCTTCGTGGCGATGCGCAGCTTCCGCGATGCCCTGGTGGCCCATGGCGTGACCGTGCGCTATTTCGAGCTGCCCGATTCGGTTGATTGCTCCTTCTGGCAGCGGCTGGCCGCCGAGCTGGCGGGCCAGGGGGAGTTGCGGGTGGCGGAGATTGCCGATCGCCGTTTTGGGGCCCGGCTCGAGCGCTTCTGCCAGGAGCAGGCGGTGGCCTTAACGGTGCTGCCGTCGCCCGCCTTCCTGGAATCGGTGGCCGAGAGCCGGGTCTGGTTTGAAGGGCGGCGCCGGCCGCTGATGAAGAGCTTCTACGAGCGCCAGCGCCGCCGGCTCGGCCTCTTGCTGGAGGCCGATGGCACCCCCACGGGCGGCCGCTGGAGTTTTGATGCCGAGAACCGGCGCCGCCTGCCCAAGGGCTACTTGCAGCCGCCCCTGCCGCCGGTGCCCACCAGCCCCCACGAGCCGGCGGTGCGCGCCCTGATCGGCCGCCACTTCGCCAGCCACCCGGGCGAATTGGGGTCCCTCTGGATTCCCTACGACCACCCCCAGGCCCAGGCCTGGCTAGGGAGCTTCTTGGAGGAGCGGCTGGCCGGTTTTGGCCCCTACGAAGACGCCCTCAGCCAGAGCCACGACACCCTCCACCATTCCCTGCTCTCGCCCCTGCTCAACATCGGTCTGTTGACGCCGGCCGCCGTGATTGAGGCCTGCCTGGCCCAGGTCGCCAGCCGCCAGGCCAGCGCCGAACCGGTGCCGATCGCGTCGCTGGAGGGTTTCCTGCGCCAGGTGATTGGCTGGCGCGAGTTTGTGCGCGGCATCGATCGGGTCCACGGCGAGCGCCAGGCCAGCTCAAATTTTTGGCACCACCAGCGCCGGCTGGCCCCCTGCTGGCACGACGGCAGCACCGGCCTGCCGCCCCTGGATCAGGCAATCCGGCGGGTGAACCGGCTCGGCTACAACCACCACATCGAGCGCCTGATGGTGCTCAGCAGCCTGATGTTGCTCTGTGAGATCCACCCGGGCGAGGTGCACCGCTGGTTCATGGAGCGCTACCTCGATTCCTATGAGTGGGTGATGGGCCCGAATGTTTATGGCATGGGCCAGATGAGTGACGGCGGCATCTTTGCCACCAAGCCCTACATCTGCGGCTCCAATTACATCCTCAAGATGGGGGACTACAAAAAGGGGCCTTGGTGTGAAATCTGGGATGGGCTCTATTGGCGCTTCATCGAGCGCCACCGCTCCTTTTTTCAGGCCAATCCGCGCCTCTCGATGATGGTGCACCTCCTCGATCGGATTGAGCCGGCTCGACGCCAGGCCTTGACCGCCGCCGCCGATGCCTTCCTCAGCCGCGCCACCCTGGTGGCGCCCTGAGTTCCGCCGTGCCCGTGCCCGCCCCCACCGACAGGGATTCCGCCAACCAGGATTCCGCTGAGAACGCTGTCGCTGAAGGCGATGGCGCTAAAGGCTCGCCCGCGGCTGGGGCGGCCCAGGCCCCGCCGGCCTTGCTGGAGCGTCTCGCTGCGGTGCAGGGCATGGGCCCGGGCCGGCGCCGGCTGGTGGTGCTGCTGCCCCAGCTGGGTGATTTCGACAGCCTCGAATACGCCCAGGCCCTGGCCGGCGCCCTGCCCCAGCTGGAAGCTGCCGGCATCGCCCTGCTGGCGATCGGCATCGGCAATCAGGAGAGCCGCGAGCGCTTCTGTGCCTTCACGGGCTTCCCCAGGGAGCGGTTGCTGGTGGATGCCGAGCCCCAGCTGCACCAGGCCCTGGGGCTCTACGCCGGTCTTACCCAGGCGGGCGGACCCTGGCCGAATCTCTTGCTGATGTGCGCTGGAATCGGCTCCCCCGGCACCCTGGCGGAGGTGCTGCGCGGTTACACCGGCGATCGCAGCGCCCCCCAGCGCATCGCCGACGACGAGACGATCCAGGCGGGCCCCCTACCGCCGATCCGGGGCTCTTTTTTCGCCCGGGCGGGTGGTTCGGGTTTCCTGCGGCCCTTCGAGCTGGCCACCGTGCGCCTGCAGAACATGGCCGAAGTGCTCGGCCATTGGCGCACCTACGTGCCCCGCGACGACTTCCTCACCCAGCGGGGCGGCACCTTCCTGCTGGAAACCGACGACTCCCTGCTCTACCGCCACCTCGACCAGGGCATCCTCGGTTTTTCGGCCACCATGGCCCGGCCGTTGGGTTTCCTCGATCCCTGG
>JAEMQZ010000044.1:0-5536 GCA_016463595.1 Synechococcales cyanobacterium SupBloom_Metag_052
CTAGGGGGTAGGAGGCGGTCACCCGGGCCAAAAGCCCCCATCGCTATTGCGATAGACCGATCCGAAAAAATGTTTGCTAAGCAGGGTAAGGGTCGGCCCCTTTGGCGAAAACTATTGACCTAGGCGCCTAATTCGCCTCCCAGCCATTGCCCATACTGCTGCAGGCCCTGCTCGAGGTTGTACCCCGGAGCTGGCGGCCGATTAGATAAGCCCTTGACGAGATTTGAACTCGTGACCTCTCCCTTACCAAGGGAGTGCTCTACCACTGAGCTACAAGGGCATGTGGAAAGGTGGGCCGGGTTGGATTTGAACCAACGTAGGCAGAGCCAGCGGATTTACAGTCCGCCCCCATTAACCACTCGGGCACCGACCCGAACCACACCCCAAGAACTTACCAGCCGCTCCTCCCCATGCAGTTGCTCGTGCTCCACGGACCCAACCTCAACCTGCTCGGCAGCCGCGAGCCGGGGCTCTATGGCAGCAGCACCCTGGCCGAGATCGATGGCGCCCTGCAGCAGCAGGCGGCCAGCCTGGGTGTGGCCCTGGCCAGCTTCCAGAGCAACCACGAGGGCGCCCTGGTCGACCGCATCCACCAGGCCCGCGGCCACTGCGACGGCATCCTGATCAACGCCGGCGCCTACACCCACACCTCGATCGCCATCCGCGATGCCCTGCTGGCGGTGCAGATCCCATTTGTGGAGCTGCACTTGAGCAACACCCATGCCCGTGAGCCCTTCCGCAGCCACTCCACCCTGGCCGACAAGGCGATTGGGGTGATTTGCGGCTTTGGGCCCACCAGCTACCGCCTCGCCCTCGATGGCCTGGTGGACAGACTGCGCCAATCCCCAGGCGAATGAGTCCCGTGTCCCCCACCCAGGTCGCGCCCGCCTCGCCTACGGCCCGGGTGAAGTGGCTGGCGGCCCCCAGCAGCGCCGCCTGGTTGGAGCAGGCCATCGCCCATCCGGATCTGGTCTTGCTGGACCACGCCCTTTGTGAGCGCAAGGCGGCCAGCACCGCCCTGCAGCTGTTGTTTCGCTATCCGGCCGACGAAGGGCTGGCCGCCGTGCTCAGCCCCCTGGCCCGCGAGGAGCTGGAGCATTTCGAACGGGTGCTCGCCTTGATGCAGCAGCGGGGCATTGCCCTGCGGCCCCTGCCGGCGCCGCCCTACGGCTCCAGCCTGGTGGCCCTGGTGCGCCGCCAGGACCCGGAGCGCAAGCTCGATAGCTTCCTGGTGGCCGGCCTGATCGAGGCCCGTAGCCACGAGCGCATGGCCCTGCTGGCGGCCCACAGCCCCGATCCGGTGCTGCGGGAGCTCTATGGCGACCTGCTGGCCAGTGAGGCCCGTCACTTTGGCCTCTACTGGGTGCTCTGTGAGGCCCGCTTTCCGCGGGCCCAGGTGGTGGAGCGGCTGGAGCAGCTGGCGGAGGCCGAAGCGGCGATCCTGGCCCCGCTGCACCCCCAGCCCCGTATGCACAGCTAGGTCGATCGGCCTTGAGGGCTTGTTGGGGGCCGGTGCTTAATCCAGCAGCGGAAACCGATCCGCGATCGGATCGCCCGTGAACTCGGCCACCCAGCCGGCCGGGTTGTCGAAGAAGCGAATCGCCGTGAACTGGGGGGCGCTGCCCATGTCGAACCAGTGCTTGGTGCCGGCGGGCACCCGCAGGAAATCGCCGGTTTCACACAGCACCTGCAGCACCTCCCCCGCCAGGTGGATCACAAACAAGCCCCGGCCCTCGACGAAGAAGCGCACTTCGTCCTCGCTGTGGGTGTGTTCGGCGAGAAACTTCTGGCGCAGGGCGACCCGATCGGGGTGGTCGGGCCCCAGGCGAATCGCATCAACGGTGGGATAGGTGCCACTGGCCTGCACCTGGGCGATCTCGGCGGCGTAGGCCGCCAGCACCGCGGCGCTGTCGGCAGTGGCGGGTAGCTCCGGCTTCACTGGCCAGCGCTCGTAGCCCAGGCCCCGCTCGGCCAGGGCCTGGGCAATCACGTTGGGGTCGTCGCTCTCCAGCAGCGGGGTTGCCGCCGCAGCGGCGCTGGCGCTGTCCCGGTAGAGGCTCAGGCGGGTCATGGGCTCGAAGCGGGCGGTGGGCGTTGGGGGGAGCCTAGAAAAGGTCAGCTGGGGCGTTTGTGTGTGGGACTGCATCGGGCCTGAGCCGGCCCCTGGGCCCCAGGGGGCTGCAGCCGCGGCGCCGGGCCTAATCCTGGTGGGCGTGGGCCCGGGCGATCCCGACCTGCTCACGGTGGCGGCCGTGCGGGCGATCCGATCCGCCACGGTGGTGGCCTATCCGGTGGCCCGGCTCGAAGCGGCGGGCATGGCCGCCACGATCGCTGCCCCCTGGATCGGCCCCCAGCAGCGCCGCTTGCCCCTGGTGTTCCCGATGGTGGCGGAGGCCCAGCCGCGCCAGCTGGCCTGGCGGGCGGCGGCCGATGCCCTGGCAGCCGAGGTGGTGGCCGGGGAGACGGTGGTGTTGCTCTGTGAGGGCGATGTGTCCCTGTTCGCCACGGCCTCCTACGGGCTGCTGGCCCTGGAGCAGCGCCATCCCGCCTGCCCCATCACCCTGATCCCCGGGATCACGGCCGTGGCGGCGGCGGCGGCGGCCGGGCGCTGGCCCCTGGCCCTGCAGCAGGAGTCGTTGCTGATTCGCCCCACTCCCGAGGCCGCCGCCGCCCTGGAGGCCCTGCTGGACCAGGCTGCGGCCTCTAATCAAGTGTTGGCCCTGCTCAAGCTCGGCCAGCGCTGGCCCTGGGTGAGGCAGGTGTTGGCCGATCGGGGCCTTCTCGATGGCGCCCTGTTCGCCCAGCGGGTGGGCTGGCCCGACCAGCTGGTGGCGCCGGCCGCCGCCGTGGCGCCCGGGGAGCAGCCCTACTTCTCGCTGCTGCTGGTTCGCCAGGGCTGGCCGGAGGTGTTGCCCTAGTCACCTGGGGCCAGGGGCTTGGCCCGGGTCCAATCCGATCGGCGCCGGATGCTTGCATGGTTTCCACCCCGTAGCTGCCCATGGCGCCGATCGACTGGCTGGCGTTGCTGCACCCAGTGCTGATCATCCTGTTCGTCTACCCGGTGGTGGGGGCGACGATCCGGCTGGGGATCCTGGCGCGGGAGCGGCGGCTCAAGATCAATCCCCTGCCCCCAAGTGTGGGCATTGAGCATGGCGACCACGGCCGCTGGCTCACCGGTGGCGTGGTGCTGGCCGTGCTGATCGCCCTTGATTACAGCTTTATCAACCGCTTTCTCGATCGGGGCACGCCCTTCGCCGGTGGTGCGGCCCGGCTCGGCTTGCTCCTGCTTGTGAGCGCCGGCACCCTGCTGGCCTACGCGGCCCTGTGGTTCGTGAAAAAGGCGTCCCTGCGCGCCAGCTTTTCCCTGCTCACCTGGGCGGGCCTGCTGGGCCTGGGCAGCCAGAAGGAGATTTGGCGCTTGGCCGATAACCCCCTAACGGGCGAGTTCTGGGGCTCCCATTACTGGGCCGGCGTGTTGCTCACGGGCTTGCTGCTCTTCTCGGTGGCGGCCCGGGCCGAGGTGTTGCGCTCGATGCGCATGCGGCGCCTGCATGTCACCGCCAACGTGCTGGTGGCGGTGTTGCTGGCCGTGGTGGCGATCACCGGCACCCGCGATTTGTTGGAAATCCCCCTGAGCTGGCAGGTGCCAGCCCTGCGCGGTTGTGATCCCACCACCCAGCAGTGCGCCTCCACCATCTCCTCCCAGGCCTTCCGCCAGGCCCTGAACAAGGCCGTCAAGGACGCCCTCGGCAAGCGGGGTCCCACGGCCCTGGGCGCTCCGCCCCTGGGTGACGGCCTTCGCGCGGGCGCCTAGTCCGCATTTCCCGCCCGCTCCAGCAGCCCTAGGGCTCCGGCCGGGGTGGCCTCGCGCATGAGCTGTTGGCGCAGTTGGGCCGCCCCAGGGAAGCCCTGGCAGGTCCAGCCCATGTGTTTGCGGGCGATCAGCAGGCCGTGGTCGCCCTTGCGTGCCACCAGGGCCTGCAATTGCTCGGCGGCTAGGGCCAGCCGCTCCCGTTTGCCCGGGGTGGGCGGCACCGGCCGGCCGGCCAGGGCCGCATCGATCTGGCCCACCAGCCAGGGGGCACCCATGGTGCCCCGGCCCACCATCACCCCATCGGCGCCGGTCTCGGCCAGGCAGCGCAGGGCGTCGTCTGGGCTGGCCACATCGCCATTGGCAAACAGGGGGATGCTGAGGGCCCGTTTCACCGCTGCGATCGCCTGCCAGTCGGCCTGGCCGCGGAAGCCCTGCTGGCGGGTGCGGCCGTGCAGGGTGAGGGCCTGGGCGCCGGCCGCCTGCAGGGCCAGGGCAAAGCCCACCGGATCGGCCGAATCGCCGCACCAGCCCAGGCGCGTTTTCACCGTGACCGGAATCGACACCGCCTCCGCCACCGCGGCCACCAGGCGCTGGGCCAGGGCCGGATCGCGGATCAGGCCACTGCCGCCGCCCTTGCGGGCGATCTTTTTCACCGGGCAGCCCATGTTGATGTCGATCAGGAAGGCGCCGGCCTGCTCGGCCCGCCGGGCGGCATCGGCCATGGCGGCCGGCCGGTAATCAAACAGCTGCACGCCAATCGGCCCGGATTCGCTGGCCAGGTCCTCCACCTTTTCCAGGCCAAAACCCAGCTCCAGGCTGGTGGCATTCACCATCTCGGTAAACAGCAGGGCCTCGGGGGCCCAGCGCCGCACCAGTTGGCGAAAAATCCGGTCGCTCACCCCCGCCAGGGGGGACTGCAACACCCGACAGGCCAACTGGCGCGGCGTGCCCCGGCCGGCTAGCCCCAGGGGGGTCTGGAACGGGGGGTTGGCGGTAGGGCGACTGATGGCTCCTGGGGCGGCGGAGTTCTGCGGGGATGGGCCAACCGTTGCCGGATGGGGGACCTTGGGACCATTCTCGCCATCGTCAGGGCGCGGCGAGAACCCGCTCCTGTCCCTTCGCCTGCCTGCGCCATCGATTCCGCCGCTGCCCCCCCTCCCTGGTCCCTGTCGCGGCCGTTGTTGCAGGCGGTGCTGGACGATCGCCTCAGCGATCGCTTCGTGTGTGAACTGATCTGGTGGCGCCTGGGCTACCGGCCCGTGGCGGCGCTGGCAGATGCCATCAGCCCAGGCAGCGCCCCCGGGACCTGGCTGGCCACGCCCGCCACACCAGCGGCCTGGGCTGAACGCTTTCCGATCGCTCCTGAGTTGGTGGCGGAACGGCCCGCCAATGTCCAGCTCACCCGCTCGATCCCGGCCCCCTTCAAGCAATTGCTCAAGGAGCAGCTTGGCTTTGGCGGTTACCGCATCGGCGAGCTCTATCCGCGCCGCACCCGCCGGGCGGTGGCCGTGAACTGGTTGCTGGCCCACCTGGCCGGCCAGGGCGAGCCTTTGGCGGAAACCGGCCCCCTGCCGCCCCTGCTGGAGGCGCCCGCGGATCCGGTGGCGGGCCATCCGGGCGATCGGCCGGTGGGCTGAGTTCCCCCGGGAGACCACCCGCCCCGCGCAGGGGGGCTCGGTACGGTCAGCCGTCTTGTCCCTCTGTAGGGTCAAGACGGGACTT
>JAEMQZ010000044.1:5636-10634 GCA_016463595.1 Synechococcales cyanobacterium SupBloom_Metag_052
GGGGGGCTCGGTACGGTCAGCCGTCTTGTCCCTCTGTAGGGTCAAGACGGGACTTGCGTTGTAGGAATAAGGCGTCGTGGCTCTTCCAGTCGTCGCCATCATTGGCCGCCCCAATGTGGGCAAATCAACCTTGGTGAACCGGCTCTGCCGGAGCCGGGAAGCGATCGTGCATGACCAGCCCGGGGTGACCCGGGACCGCACCTACCAGGAGGGGTTCTGGGGCGATCGCACCTTCCGGGTCGTCGATACGGGCGGCCTGGTGTTCGATGACGACAGCGAATTTCTGCCGGAGATCCGCGAACAGGCCAACCTGGCCCTGGCCGAGGCGGCCGTGGCCGTGGTGATCGCCGATGGCCAGCAGGGTCTCACCGCCGCCGACCAATCGATCGCCGAGTGGTTGCGGGGCATGAGCTGCCCGGTGCTGTTGGCCGTTAATAAGTGCGAATCGCCCGACCAGGGCCTAGCCATGGCGGCCGAGTTCTGGAGCCTGGGCCTGGGTGTGCCCTATCCGGTGTCGGCCATCCACGGCGCCGGCACCGCCGAGCTGCTCGATGCCCTGCTCACCCACCTGCCCCCCACCCCGGAGGTGGAGGAGGAGGAGCCGATCCAGCTGGCCATCATCGGCCGGCCCAACGTGGGCAAATCGAGCCTGCTTAATGCCGTCTGCGGCGAGAAACGGGCCATTGTTAGCCCGATCCGGGGCACCACCCGCGACACGATCGACACCACGATCGAGCGGGAAGGCAAGCGCTGGAAACTGCTCGACACCGCCGGCATCCGCCGCCGCCGCAGCGTCGATTACGGACCGGAATATTTCGGCATCAATCGCAGCTTCAAGGCGATTGAGCGCTGCGATGTTTGCGCCCTGGTGATCGATGTGCTGGATGGCGTTACCGAACAGGACCAGCGCCTGGCTGGCCGCATCGAAGAAGATGGCCGCGCCTGCCTGATCGTCGTCAACAAATGGGACGCGGTCGAGAAGGACAGCCACACCATGTCGGCGATGGAGAAGGAGCTGCGCGCCAAGCTCTATTTCCTCGATTGGGCGCCGATGTTGTTCACCTCGGCCCTTTCCGGCCAGCGCGTGGAGAGCATCTTCGCGGTTGCGACCGTGGCCGTGGAGCAACACCGTCGCCGCGTCACCACCTCGGTGGTGAATGAGGTGTTGCAGGAGGCGGTGAGCTGGCGCTCGCCCCCCACCAGCCGTGGCGGCCGCCAGGGCCGGATTTACTACGGCACCCAGGTCGCAACCCGGCCGCCCAGTTTCACGCTTTTTGTCAACGATCCCAAGCTGTTTGGCGACACCTACCGCCGCTATGTGGAACGGCAGATCCGCGAGAGCCTGGGCTTTGAGGGCTCCCCGCTGAAACTGTTCTGGCGGGGCAAGCAGCAGCGCGATGCCGAGAAAGAACTGTCGCGCCAGCAGGCCAAATCCCACTAGGGAGCGCGTCTAAATGGACTGGCTGAGGCAGATTCCGATCGGCCAGTACGTGCCGGGCAGTGGCAGCTGGTTGCGCCAGCTTGACGCGCGCCAGAAGCTGGCCTGGACCCTGGCCTTCCTGCTCACGCCGATCCTGGCCGGTCCCCTTTGGCGCCTGGCCCTGGTGGGGCTGCTGCTGCTGGTTACTGCCCTCAGCGGCCTTTCCTGGCGCCTGTGGCGCCGCAGCCTGCCCCTGCTGCTGGCCCTGGCCTTGGTCGTGGGCTGCTTTTCGGCCCTGCTGTCCGCCGGCAATGGCGTTGCCGCCAGCCCCAGCCGCCCGCCGACGGAACTGCGCCTGGCCCCGGCCGGCGCCGATGGCCTGCCGCCCAGCCGCTCGGGCCTGAGCTGGGAGTTGCTGCGCTTGGGACCCCTCAAGGCCGGCCCTGTTGCTTTCGGGCCCCTGGTGGTGACCCGCCGCTCGGCTGAATTGGGCCTCAGCAGCGCCACCCTGCTGTTCACCGTGATCCACAGCGCCAACCTGCTGCTGCTCACCACCCCGCCGGAGGAGTTGGTGTGGGCCCTGGCCTGGCTGATCACGCCCCTGGGGCGCCTGGGGCTGCCGGTGGATCGACTCGGGTTCACCTTGCTATTGGCCCTGCGTTTCCTGCCGCTGGTGCAAGAAGAATTCCAGAACCTGTTGCGCTCCGTGGCGACCCGTTCTGTAAATCTGCGCCAGCTCGGATTCAAGGGGGGATTTGGGTTGCTGTTGGCCGTGGCCGAACGGCTGCTGGCCAATGTGTTGTTGCGCTCGGAACAGGGGGCCGAAGCCCTGCTCGCCCGGGGCGGCAGCTGGATCTCGCCGGCGGAGTTGCGCCAGCCCCAATCGGGATGGGTGCTGTTGCAGTGGGCGGGCGCCGCCGCATTGGTGCTGTTGATCGGGCTGCGCTGGCGGTACGGTGCCTTCTAAGTTGTTTCGAACAAGACAGACAGCGTGAGCGCAGAGCGTTACGTCAACCATCCCCTATTTGGACTGCTCTATCGGGTGTCCCTGGCAGGGGAAGGTCGGGATCTGTACGCCACCTTGTATGCCCAGCGGATGTTTTTTCTGGTGACGCTCCAGCCCCGGGGCGCCCAGTTTGAGGTGATCCCGCTGATGGATGCCCGGCACCTGGCCGAACAGAACCTGGCCCGCACCCGCCGCGAGGGCGCCGAGGTCCATGCCCCCTGGCGCCTGCTTTTCGACCAGACTTTTATCTAGGTCGGGCCCCAGCTAGCCCCTTAGGTCCTGTGCCTCGGCCACCCCCATCCTGTTTTCCCCATGGCAGCTGGAGCGCTCAGCGCGCCCGATCCCGTCAGCCCACCCTGGAGCCTGCAGCACCAGCTCACTGCCCTGGGGGCGGCCCTGCCCGCCGGCACCCGGCTGCTGGCGGTGAGCAAGGGCCACCCCGCCGCCACGGTGCGCCAGCTGGCGGCCCTGGGCCAGCGCAGCTTCGCTGAAAGCCGCCTGCAGGAGGCGATCGCCAAGCAGGCGGAGCTGGCCGACCTGGCCGCGCTCGATTGGCATTTCATCGGCCGGCTTCAGGCCAACAAGGTCCGCGCCGTGCTGCGCCAGTTCGGCACGATCCACTCCGTCGACAGCCTGGAGCTGGCTGAGCGCCTAGCCCGCATCGCCGCGGAGGAGGGCCTGGCACCGGCCGTGTTTCTGCAGGTGAAGCTGCGCGTTGATCCCAGCAAAACCGGATTATCTGCCGAAGACCTTCGCCAGCTCTGGCCGCGGCTCTTGGGCCTCGCTCCCCTGCGGATTGTCGGCCTGATGACCCTGGCTCCCCAGGGCCTCTCTGGGATCGAAAGCCAGGCCCTGTTTGGCGAGTGCGCCGCCCTGGCCCGGGAGCTGGGCCTGGCGGAGCTGTCGATGGGGATGAGTGGCGACTGGCGCGAGGCGGCCGCGGCGGGCAGCACCTGGGTGCGGATCGGCTCCGGTTTGTTTGGACCGAAGCCTTGCCAGAGCTGACGTGGGACGCTATCTAGGTCAAAGTCACAAGGAAATTCTGTGTCGTTGTTCTCCCGCCTTCGTGCCGTCGTCTCCGGAGATGACTACCTCGATGGTGATTACGACGATGAGCTCGATTACGAGCACGACGATGCGCCCGAGCCGACCAGCCCGATCAGCCGTAGCAGTTCCCTGGCGCTCAGCTCCGATTTCATGGCCGACGACCCCTTCGCCGGCACCAACGTGATCGGCATGCCGGGCCTCTCCACCAGCATGGCGGAGGTCACCTTGATGGAGCCCCGCAGCTTCGATGAGATGCCCCGCGCCATCCAGGCCCTGCGCGAGCGCAAGACCGTGATCCTCAACCTCACGATGATGGAGCCGGACCAGGCCCAGCGGGCCGTGGATTTCGTTGCTGGCGGCACCTTCGCCATTGACGGCCACCAGGAACGGGTTGGCGAAAGCATCTTCCTGTTCGCCCCTAGCTGCGTCACCGTCACCACCGCCGCCAACGAGGAAGCCTCCTCACCGACGATCGTGTCCCGTGACGCCGGCCAGGAGCAGCAGGCTGCCCCCAGCCCCGCCTGGGGCCGCACCGAGTCCGGTTTCGGCCTGGGCTGAGCCGGCGATGGGCCGCCCACCCCTGCCTTGCCCACTCCCGAACTGGGTCTAGCCCAGCCCATGGCGCTTCCCTCCACCACGCCCGCAGCCGGCGCTCCCCCTTTGCCTGGGCTAGGCGGGTTCAGCCCGGAGAGCTTCGGGGTGGTGGGCTTTGGCCGCATGGCCCAGGCCCTACTGCTGCCCTTGATCGAGAGCGGCCAGGTGCCGGCTACCGCCGTGCGGGCGGTGGTGGGCACGGTTGCCTCGGCAGTTCGCCTCGAGGCCCAGTACGGACTGGCCGTGTCCACCGATCCCACGGGGGCCTGGCAGGCCCCCGTGGTGCTCCTGGCGGTCAAGCCCCAGCTGCTGGCCGCAGCTGCCGAGGCCACCCCTGCCGAGGCCGCCCCTGGCAGGGTCCCGGGCGGGGCTGGTGCGGTTGGGGGCGAGCGGCCCCTGTTGATTTCGGTCTTGGCCGGGGTGACCCTGGCCCGGCTGCAGGCCCTATTCCCGGGCCATCGCATCGTGCGGGCCGTGCCCAACACGCCGGCCCTGGTGCGCCAGGGCCTCACCGGCCTGGCCTGGGGCGAGGGGATCCCGGCGGAGCAGCAGCTCTGGGTGCGCCAGCTGTTCGCCCAGGTGGGTGAGGTGCTCGACCTGCCTGAAAGCCAGCTCGATGCCTTCCTGGCCCTCACCTCCTCCGGGCCGGCCTACGTGGCCCTAGTGGCCGAGGCGATGGCCGATGGGGCCGTGGCCGCCGGCTTGCCCCGGGCCCTGGCCCTGCGCCTGGCCCACCGCACCCTGGCCGGCACGGCCGCCCTGCTCCAGGAGCAGGAGCTCCATCCGGCCCAGCTCAAGGACATGGTCGCTAGCCCCGGTGGCACCACCATCGCCGGCCTGCGCCAGCTGGAGCGAGCCGGCGTTCGCTCCGCCCTGATCGAGGCGGTGCTGGCTGCAGCCGAGCGCAGCCGCCAGCTGGCCTGAGGCTGGG
>JAEMQZ010000044.1:10734-15631 GCA_016463595.1 Synechococcales cyanobacterium SupBloom_Metag_052
ATCGAGGCGGTGCTGGCTGCAGCCGAGCGCAGCCGCCAGCTGGCCTGAGGCTGGGGCTGGGGCCTGCGCTTAGCCCTTGCTCTGGCCCAGTTTCGGTTCGGTGCCCGCCAGCAGCCGTTGCAGGTTGCTGCGGTGGCGCCAGACCACAAGCGCTGTGGTGAGCAGGGCCAGCACCAGGTAGGCGGGCCGCAGGCCGCTGCCGGCGGCGGCAAAGGAGCCCAGCATCAACAGGGGCAGGCTTAGGGCCGCCACCACGCTGGAGAGGGACACGATCCGGCTGGCGCTGAGGCTGGTCAAGAAGATGCCGAAGCAGGCCAGGCCCACGGCGGGCACCAGGCCCAGCAGCATGCCCAGCCCCGTGGCCACCGCCTTGCCGCCCTTGCCGCCCAGCCAGAACGACCAGCTGTGGCCGGCCAGGGCCGCCAGGCCCGCCGCCACAACCCACCAGTCACTGGCGGCGGCGATGCCGTCGCCCTGCAGCAGGGCCTTGGCCAGCAGCACCGCCGCCGTGCCCTTGAGCACATCCACCAGGAACACGGCCAGGGCTGGCCCCTTGCCGAACACCCGCAGCACGTTGGTGGCGCCGGTGGAGCCCGAGCCCAAGGAGCGGATGTCCACGCCCTGGATCCAACGGCCCGCCAGGTAGCCGCTGGGGATTGAGCCGAGCAGGTAGCCGGCGGCTAGGGCCAGCAGGGTCAGCAGGGGCGTGGTCATAGCAGCTCGTCCTCCAGGGCAATGTCGCTTGGTCCAGGGGCGAAGGCGAGCCAGAGCGGGAACTGCAGGATTGCCACATCGACCACCTGTTCGGCGGCGTCCACCAGGATGAAGGGCAACTCGCCCCGCTCCTCCAGCCGGTCGGCCCGCTCGATCAGGGCATCGGGCCGCTCAAACAGCACGATGCCGCTGTTGGGGCCGAAATCTTCCCGGCCCAGGCCGAGGCAATCCTGGAGGCCCCGCCGCCATTCGCCCAGCCGTTCCGGCTGGCCGGCTAGCACCAGGGTTTGGAAGCGTTCGCCGTAGAGGTCGCCCAGGATGGCGATGGCGGCGGCCCCCACCAGGGCATTGCGGTTGCGGCTGCCGGTGCTGGGCTGGGCGCCGCGCCCCCCCTGGAACAGGAACCAGTCCTCCAGCAGGCCGGCCGTGGGCGCGTCCAGGCTGCGGCGCAGCTTCCAGGGGTCGGCATAGAAATCGGGCTGGCCGAGGAACTGCTCCAGCCGCTGGCGGATCAGGGGTTCGTCCTGGCTAAACAGGCCGGCTGCGGCCGGGGCCTGGGCCGGGGCGCCGGCGGCCGGACCAGTGGCGGCCTGCTCCCGGTCGAGGGGGGAGGGCTGCACCACTAGGGGCTGCACCACCAGTTCCGCCTGCTCGGCGGCCACGGCTAGTTCTTGCAGGGCGCCCACCAGGTAGTCCTGGAAGCCCTTGACCCGCCGGGCGATGCCATCGGACTGGCCAGCGAAGCTGCTTTGGATCTCCCTCTGCACCTGGTCGCGGCGGACCTCTAGCTCGGCCAGCTCCCGTTCGAGGACCTGGCGTTTCTGCTGGAGCTCCGCCAGCACGAGTTGCACCAGGTCCGCTCCGGCCCCCGGCTCCGGGAGCTCACCGCTGCCAGGGCCTGCCTGGATCAGCGGTTCCGCTTCGGCCTGGGCGAGGTTGTCCTGCGACTCCAAAGGCCCATCGGAGTGGATTGGCAAGGGCGCGTCGGGGGCGGAGTCGCTCATGGCAGGGCGCTGAGGTGCTCGAGGAGCTGTTGACGCAAGGTTGTGGCATCAAACAGCACTGGCAAGAGGTGGATGCTGCGCTGTTCACGGAAATAGAACAGCACGGGCAGGGGGCCCCAGAACAGGCGCCAGCCCAGCCAGCCGTCGTAAGGGAAGCGGCGCAGCAGGCTCTGGCGATTCCAAACCAGCAGGGCATCGGCCGTGAACTGGAGGCGCAGCAGCTGGCTTTGCAGCAGCAGAAATAGGCCGAACAGGCCCACCCCCAGGGCTAGCCAGGTGGCGCCGCTCCACAGGGGCAGCAGCAGTAGGCAGGCCAGGCCTAGCGCCACCACCCCCAGGGGCACCCAGGGGCGGGGCGCCAGGATCACGCCGGCCTCGGGATCTGGACCCGGGCTGGGCTTCTCCGGTTGCAGGGGATCCATCGGCGCCGCTCACTCCAGGGCCCCCATTCTGGGGAGGGGCTGGGCTGGATCGCCGCTGGCCGAGATTTGCTGGCCCCCAGGCTCCCCAGCTCGGGGCTTAGTCGCCAAACAGCAGCTGGGTGAGCACCACGTCCACCAGGGACACGCTCACCAGAATCATCACCACGGCGCCGGTGGTGCTGCTGCCCACTTCCTTGGGGCCGCCCCGGGTGGTGAGACCCCAGCCGCAGGCGATCACGGCGATGATCAAGCCAAACACCACCGCCTTGATCAGCATCGATGGCAGGTCGGAGGGCTCTAGCCAGCTGCGCACCGAATTCCAGAACACCGAAGGCGGAATCGCATAGAGGCCGGTGCTGCTCAGCTGGCCCGACCACACGGCCACGGCAAAAAAGAGCAGGCATTGCACCGGCGCCATCACCACCATCGCCACCACCCGGGGCACCACCAGGTATTCGACCGGGTCGGTGCGCAGCATCGTGATCGCGTCGATCTGCTCGGTGACCTTCATGGTGCCCAGCTGGGCGGCGTAGGCCGTGGCCACCTTGCCGGTGATCAGCGTGGCGGTGAGGATCGGCGCGATTTCGCGGGCCAGACCGATGGCCAAGATGCCGCCCACGGTGGAGCTGGCCCCCTGTTTCACCAATTCGGCTGCCACCTGAATGTTGAACACGGTGCCGGAGGCCAGGCCCGTGATCACCACGATCAAGATGCTGCCGGGACCCGCCTCAAACAGCTGCTCCAGCAAGTCATTGGCACTGATCCGGCCCCGGGCGATCGCGGCGAGGGCTTGGCCGCCGATCATCAGGCTGCTGCCCAGCCGCCTGAGCCAGCGGGGCCTGAGCCAGCGGGGCAGCGGGGGCCGGCTCACTGGTGGCTTGGCCAAGCGGCTCACTCTCGAGGGTTCGGGGGGCATCCGTTTGGACGTCAGTGGGGAGTGGGTTGGAGCATCGGCTGATGGGCCTGCTGGGGCCAGTGGCGCATCACCACCTGCCCCAGCACGACAAGCACGGCCGGGATCAGGCCCATGCAAAGGCGGATCGTGATCAGGGCGCTGGCGGGTTGGTCGGTGCCCAAGTCCTGCACGTAGCCACTGAGGCTGAGCAGGCCGCCAAAGAGCACCATCACCACACTGATGCACACCTTCTGGGCCAGCACCATCCAGGCGCTGTATTGGCCGGCCGGTTTCTCCGGGTCGGCATCAATGGCATCCGGCAAAAGCGACCAGGGGATCAGGTAGGCGGTGGAGGCGCCGAAGCCGGCGGTGGTGATCGTGGCGAGCACGGCGACCAGCTTGACCAGGTTGGCCCAGGAGCCGGTGGGGCCGACGCTGGGATCCAGGGGCGGCAAGGCCAGCATTGCCAGGCAGCCGGCCAGCCAAAGGCCGCTGCCCAGGCGCAGGGCGACCAGGCGGCCGCGGCGCTGGGAGACGCGGTTCCAGATCCAGAGTCCGAGCAGGGTGCTAACCAGGAAGGGCAGCAGGATCCAGCGGCTCCAGCCCTCGGGCACCTGCAGCACTATCGGCAGAAAGAAGAGGGCCACGGCCTGCATCAGTTGCAGGGCGCACCAGAGCACCAGGTAGAGGCCCAGCACTCGCACGAAGCGGCCGTTGTGGATGACGCGACCCAGTAGGCGGCGGGTGGTGCCCTTGTGGTTTTCGGGACGCTGGCAGCGGCGGGCGGCGGGAACCAGCCCCCAACCGCAGATCAGGGTGCTGACCGTGATGATCAGGCCTGACACCAGTCCCACGGGCAGGAAAGAGGACGGATCACGCAGGTCCTTAACCAGGACCCCCGCCAGCACAGAGGCCACCAGGGTGGCCAGGATCGAGCCGGTGAACCGGGCCGTGTTCAGTCGGGTGCGCAAGGGCACATCGGTGGTCAGTTCGGCGGCCAGGGCCGAATAGGGCAAGTTGACGCAGGTGTAGAGGCTGTTGGCGACAACCGAGATCAGCAGGAAAACCCAGAACTTCGCCCAGGCGTCAGCCCAGGGGGGCAGCCACCACATGGCCGCCATGGCCAATCCCAGGGGCAGGGCGCTCCAAAAGATCCAGGGCAGGCGCGGACCCCAGCGGGGGCTGCTGGTTTTGTCGCTCAACCAGCCGACGACGGGATCATTGATCGCATCCCAGAGGCGGCCGCAGCCATAGGCCAGGCCCGCCTGCCAGGGCGGTAGCCCTGCGGCTGTGTAAAACAACATCAGATAAAAGCCGATCAGGGCCGCGCCCATGCCGGTGCCCACATCGCCCAGGCCGTAGGACCAAAGCAACCGGGCCCGGGCGCCTCCCCGCAGGTCGGCCGCATCGGTCACGGGGGGATCGGACCTGGGAGCCTGGCCGGCAGCCGAGCGATCCGACCCGCTTGAGTCGTGAGCCACGTCCCTGTCTGCGGCCAAAGCTGCCTGTCCTGATGCAGGCCATAATGCTGCAGCTGCCCTGGTCCCAGATCTCGCCTGCCGGGCGGAGCCTGGAAGTTAGCAGGGTTCCAGTACATCGGTACTGATGCGGGCGTAGTTTAGTGGTAAAACCTCAGCCTTCCAAGCTGATGATGCGGGTTCGATTCCCGCCGCCCGCTTTCTTTTCGCAATAGGGGTTTTCGGTTCAGGGGCTGCGCTAGGGAGGGGGCGTTCAGGCCTTAGCGGCCAGCCACTCCTGCCAGCGCTGGGCTTCCGCCTGCCCTGAGGCGCTGGGGCTGGCCTGGGCCCCCACCAGCCACACCGCCTGGCTGGCCCGGCTCACCGCCACATACACCAGTTGGC
>JAEMQZ010000123.1 GCA_016463595.1 Synechococcales cyanobacterium SupBloom_Metag_052
TCCAAACCCTGGTGTTCCTGGCCGTCAGCGGTGGCTTGGTGCTGGCTGCTGGCGCTGCGGCGATCTACACCAGCCAGCAACGCAAGGGCGATGCGGCGTAAGCGCGAACCAGGGTGGTTGAAGTCGTCCTGACGACGCTGCAATTGGAAAACCGCTGATGTTGCTCGCCTAGTCAGGCTGCCGGCGCCGCATTTATGGAGTTGCTGCCTTCACCAGGGCCTGGTTCTGCTTCACCAAAGCCAACAGGGCAAAGTTTCACTGATCTCAGGCCAGTTGAGCAACCCCCTAGGGGCAACTTTGCAGGGGCGAGCGGCAGGACGTTAGGGGCATTCCTGGCGCATTAGTAACGCTGCTTCCACCGTGAGGCCCGGACCGAAGCCCAAGGCCAGGCAAGGCCCGGAACCAGCCCTCGTACGCAGCCGCTCCAGGATGAACAAAATCGTTGCCGACGACATGTTGCCGAACTGGCTCAACACCTCGGTGGACAGATCGATCTGAGCTGCTTGCAAAGCGGCGCTCTCAAGCACCGCCCGCAGGATGCGGGGGCCGCCGGGATGGACGGCCCAGGTTTCCACCTCAGGCAGGGTCAGGCCCTGGCCAGCCAGCCAGCGATCCAGCCAGGGACGCAGCTGGGAGGCGATGCGGCTGGGGACCTGGGACGAAAGGACCATCGAAAAACCATGGTCTCCAATCGTCCAGCCCATCAGCTCTTCGCTGCCAGGGAGCACCGTTGATGCCGAGGCAACCAGCTGCAGACCGCTTGATTTGCCCGTGTTGCCAGCACCGCGCTCACCTGCCACCTCGCAACCCACAGCAACCACAGCACCAGCGCCATCGCCAAAGAGGGCATTGGCGACGATGTGGTCGGGGTTCCAGCCCTCCTGCAGGTGCAAGCTGCACAGCTCCACCGCACACAGCAGCACGCAGGCCCTGGGATCGGCTTCCACAAATGCCCGCGCCACCCGCAGGCCGTTGAAGGCCCCATGGCAGCCCATGAAGCCCACGTGGGTGCGGGCCACATCCATCGATAAGGGCAGGCTGGCGATCAGGGCCAGGTCGAAGCCCGGGGCGCCGAAGCCGGTGCACGACACCGTGATCAGGTGGGTGATCGCGCTGGCCTCGATGCCGGCATCATCGAGGGCCCGACGGGACGCGCGTTGGGCCAGATCCAGGGCCGCCGGCTGGTAGCGCCGCATGCGCTCAGCGGTGCTGGGGTTTGGGGAAAGCGAAGGGGGAATGCAGTGGCGCTGCAGCACCCCAGAGCGCTGATAAATCCGCTCCAGCAAGCGCTGCTGGCGGGGGCTGGCAGTGGCCATCTGCGGTGCAAGGGCCAAGGCTTCCTCCTGGCTGAGCCGTCCCCGGGGCACCGCGGTGCCAAGACCAATCATGGACAAGGGCATGGTCGATCAGTCCGTCAAGCAGGGCAAGCTGGGCCGCTGCACAAGCCCAATCATGGAACTGGTGATCGAGGGGAAGGTTGCAGCCAGCCTCGAAAGCCCCCAGGTGGCCCGAGGGTTCCGCAAAATCAAAGCGAGCGCTCGGCAGAAACCCTGGCGCTGGCTCACCCAGCGGTGGTGACGGCGCCGCCAATCCGTCTCGATGGCGCCATCCCAATGCTCCAGTCCGCGCAACACCAGCGGCAGGGCTGCCAAAGAGGAGGTCAGGGCCCAGCCCATGCCTTCGCCGGTAAAGGGCTCCACGTAGCCGGCGGCGTCACCCAGCAGCAGCAGCCGGTGGCCCGATAGTGGGCTGCTGCGGCGGCTCAGGGCTGCCGTGAGCTGCCAGGCCGCCCCTTCCAGACAGGGCAGAGAGGCAAAGCCCGCTTGCGCGAGGATTGCCTGGCAGGCACCGGCCGCACCGCCGCTGGAACGCAGCAAGGGCGGATCGAACGCACAGGCCACATTGATCTGGCCCCCTTCCATCCGAACTAATCCCGCATAGCCGCCCCGTCCCACCGCCATTTGCAGGACTCCTGGCGGAGGCCCAGCAGCATCAGCAGGCAGTACACAACCGGCTCCAACCCGGCTAAGCGGATCAATGCTGCTGGTGATCTCCGCCCCACCATTTAGGCAGCGATGGCTGAGGCCCGCCGCGATTAACACCACCTTGGCGCTCACCATCCGCCGGGCAGCACCGTTTTGCAACACCACCTGCCGATGGGGGGGCAGGCCGGCAGTGCTGGCGGCGCTGAGTTCGGCCTGGGCGCCAAGGACGGCCCGGGTGCCCATTAAGACCGTGGCCCCTGCAGCCTCAGCCGCTTCCACCAGCGCCTGATCCAAGCGGGCCCGAGACAGAACCTGGCCAGAACCAAGGGCGATCGGGCTCACCAAACCAGCCACCCCCAGCTCCAGCGACTCCAGGGCCAGGCCACCCTGGCCCACCACTAGGCCAGCAAGGCCAGCGCCATCAAGGGCTGCCAGGGCCTGGGGGCTGAGGCAGGCCCCACAGACCTTCCAGCGCGGAAAGAGCCGCTGCTCGACCAGCAACACCCGCACGCCGCGACGGGCGAGGCCATGGGCTGCCAAGGCGCCGGCCAGTCCAGCACCAACCACCACCACATCCCAATCAGGTGCTAGGGGCATCTCGGCTCCAGGAGAGCAGGAAACGCTCGGGCCAGAAACGGCTGATCTGCGCGCCCGCCAGGCCAGCGGCGGCGGCCAGATCGGCCACTTCATCCAGCTGAAAGGCACCACCTACCGACAGGGGACCATCGATGTGCACGATCGGAGAGCGGCTCAGTAACCGGGTGCCGAACCAGGTGAGCACCAGATCAAGGTGACTGCGGATCAGATCGTGAACCAACAGCTGATCGAGGGTGGCGGCGGCCATGGAGCGCAGGAGGGTTTCGGCATCGGACTGCTTGAGGTGATGCAAAAACAGGGACGAGGTGATCAGGTGATAACCGCTGGGAAGGGGTGCAGCGATGGCATCGGCCTGGAAGAAGTGGGCCTCGATGCCTTCAACCTGGGCCGCTGCACTGGCGAGGGCGACGGCTTCCTCGCTGAGGTCACAACCGTGCACCTCAAGATCAATACCCTCCCGGCGGCCCAGGCGACTGATGGCCCGCACCGTGTCGCCCCCACCGCAGGCCACATCCAGGATGCGCAACCGCCGTGAAGGGTAAAGGCCTGCCAGGCGACGGATGGCGGGGGAAAAGCAGCTGGCAGTGCGGGTCAAGGCGTTGATCCGTGCGAGGCCAAGCAGGGCCGCCTGGTGCTCCTGAGGATCAAGGCCTGGCTGATCCATCACCTCTGGCCTCAGCTGGCGTTGGGCAAGCTGACTCCACAAGACGGGTAAGGGCACCGTCAGGGCTGCCTGGAGAGTTGCTGGCGTCGGCTCCAAACAGCTGCCTTGGGTATTTCGGTGTTGCCCCAACCCTAGGAACGCTTGCCCGCTGCCGATTTCTAAGCTGGGGCCATGAGCAATCCCGAACTCACGCTTCTTTTTGATGGCGCCTGCCCCCTTTGCCGAAGGGAGGTCGAGGCCTTGCGCAGCCGGGATCAGGGCAAAGGCCAGATTTGTTTTGTCGATATCGATGCGCCGGACTACGACCCCGCCGCCCATGGGGGGATCAGCTATCGCGAGGCCATGGGTCGAATCCACGCCCTTGGGGCTGATGGCCGCGTCATCGTCGACGTGGCGGCCTTCCGGGAGGCCTACAGGCTGGTTGGCCTGGGTTGGCTGTATGCCCCCACCACCTGGCCCTTGCTCAAGCCGGTGGTTGATGGGATCTACGGCCATTGGGCGAATTGGCGCCTCAAGCTCACGGGTCGAGCCGATCTCGAGACCCTTTGCGCGCAACGGGAGGGCCGATGAGGCGACCCTCTCTATTGCACCAACGGTCCATTTGAAACCTCTGTCTTCTGCTAGCCAGAAGCAGGACGCAAGCTCAGAACAAG
>JAEMQZ010000124.1 GCA_016463595.1 Synechococcales cyanobacterium SupBloom_Metag_052
GACCAGCCCGACAGACCCGCGCCAAACCTGGTGCCCATCCCGCCCCATCCACCCCAGGCGCGGGCTCCCTGGCTGAAGATCTGCGGCCTACGCCAGAACGACCAGGCCGCCGCCGTGGCAGCCATGGGGGTCCAGGCCCTCGGCGTGATCGGGGTGGCCAGCTCGCCGCGCTGGCTGGCTCCGGCCCAGCGGCCGGACCTGTTTGCCGCCATGGCCGCCGCCAATCCAGCCTGCCTGGGGGTTCTGGTGGTGGCAGACCCCCCAGATAGCGAGCTTGACGGGCTGGAAACAGGCCAGGGCCATCAGGTGCTGCAACTGCACGGCCAAGAATCGCCCCAGCGCTGCGCCGAGCTCAAGCGGCGCCTGGGCTTACCCCTCTGGAAGGCCCTGCGCATTCGCTCAGGCGCCGATCTGGAGCTGGCCCTTGCCTACGAAGGGGTCGTGGATGGCCTGCTGCTCGATGCCTGGGTGTCAGACCAGCTCGGCGGCACGGGCCAGGCGATCCCGATCGAGCTGTTGGCTGGTTTTAGGCCCTCCTTGCCCTGGTGGCTTGCCGGCGGCATCTCAGCAGAAAGGGTGAAACCGATTTTGGAGCACATCCGGCCGGATGGTCTCGATGCCTCCAGTGCCCTAGAGCGCGCTCCCGGCGACAAGATCCTGGGCCGCGTTGCCGAGCTGGTGGCAGCAGTGGAGGCCTGGCGTCAGAACTAGCCGCGCCGATCGATCAGGGGAAAACTTCAGCGAATACTTCAGGGGAAGCGATTGGGGAGAAGGGCGAAGAGAGCAAGACCCTCTGAAAAACTCCGTACTCGTTCCTGGCAGCCGGCTGCCAGGATTCCGCCAGTTGCGTTGCCCTTGCCATGGCCCCCTTGCGTTCTTCAGCCCTTTGGGCGCTTCTGCTAGGAACGGGCCTGCTCGGTCCCGCTGCGGCCGGCTGGAGCCAGGACATGGTCGGTTGCCAACTGGTGGGGGCCAGCCTCCAATGCGTGCCTGGGGTCACCGCCGATCCCCAGCAACAGATCAAGATCATGCGCCAGGAGATCTCAAACGACATTCAGTTAGAGGGGGCGGTGCAACAACAGATCAACGGCCTGCAGCAGCTGGTGCTTAATGGCAAGGCGGCGGTAGGCCAATTGCTGGTGGCCACAGCCCAGTTCGATGCCGCCATTGCCGTGCCCCAGGCCAACTACCACTGGTACCGGCTGGCCCCTGGCCAACGCAGCTGGGTGTTGATTGAAAGCGCCCAGGGCACAACTTATGTTCCCGCCGCCATTGATATCGGCCAACAGGTGATGGTGGTAGCCGTGGTCAATCAGAACGGCAAAGTGACGCGGGTATCAGCGGCACCGATCGGCCCGATTAGTGCCGCTGCCAGTAAATAGACCCAAAATGCCTGGAACCTACAAATGGTTTCAGGCAATCCCTAAAACTATTTTGTGCGATCACTTAAGCTATCTTGGCGTAAAAAGGCCCCTTCCATCCCCGCTTAAATAACAATTGATGCCGGCCTACACGATTGTGAGAAGTTCAGTTGATCTCGAGCTCAATAGAGGCTCGACTCTTGTTGCTTGACCAACTCAAAGAATTCCGCCTTGAGGCTGGAATCATGGCGGAAATCACCCCTCATAACAGAATTCACCATGCTGGTTTGAGGTTCTTTAACCCCACGCCATTTCATGCAGTAGTGCTGCGCCTTGACCAGAATCGCCAGGCCCTCCGGTTCACAGAGGCGCTCAATCTCATCGGCTAAGATCATCACCGCTTCTTCCTGGATGTGGGGGCGTGAGAAGACCCAATCAGCCACACGTGAAAACTTGGACAGACCGATGACTCGATCTCCAGGCTTGATACCAATCCAGCAGTTGCCAAGAATAGGCACTAGGTGATGGGAGCAGGCGGAACGCACGGTAATCGGTCCAACCGTGTAGATCTCGTCTAGCTTTTTAACGTTGGGGAAACTAGCGATTTTAGGTTGCCGATGATAACGACCTTTAAAGACCTCATGGAGATACATGCGAGCGACGCGCTCGGCAGTCTCCTCAGTGTTGTGGTCGTTATCGATATCAATCACAAGGCTGCGTAGCAGCTCCCGCACCTTGCTGGCAACCTCAACCTCCAACTGGTCTAGCTCACCATCTTTTAGGTGCTCAGAGATGTTGTCGTTAGCCAGATAGGGCGCCCCTGCCGCATCGAGGCGCTGGCTAATGCGCAGGCTGATCGGCAGGGGCGCCATCTCAGGGGTGCTGCTGGCGCGTGTCGTGATGCTGGTGGGCAGGGTGGCGGTCATGGATGGGACTCAAAGGGCGCCGGCGGACGGCATAAGGGTGAGATCCTCCACAACTTGGGAGGGGGGCTGCTGCGCCAGATAAAGGAGGGCTTCAGCGGCAGTGTCTACGCAAAGCATGGCACGGCGATCAAAGGAACTGTGAACGGTCTCACTGTCCCAAAGGGGGGTATTCACCGCACCCAGGGTGAGGGTGGTAACCCTGATTCCGTGGCAGCGTTCCTCTTCCGCCAGGCAGCGACTGAAGGACGCCAGGGCGGCCTTGCTGACGCAGTAAGCTCCCCAATCTGGGAAGGCCTGGCGGGCCGCATGGCTGCTGACATTGATGATCAAGCCCCCTGGGCCGTGGCGCAGGGCAGGTAGAACGGCCTGGCAGACCTGAAAGACACTGGTGAGGTTCAGTTGAACCAGCCATTGCCATTCAGCCAGGGGCATTTGTGAGAGGGAAGCCGTAGCAGCAACCCCAGCATTGTTGATCACGACATTGGGCAACAAGCCCCGATCGAGCAGCTCGGCCAGGGCCGGAGCGATCGAATCAGCAGAACCCAGATCAATCCCGGCGGTTTCGACCCGGACCCCGTGGGGAGTCAGTTCGGCAGCCAACGCGCCTAGGGCGGCGGTGTTGCGCGCCACCAGTAAAAGGTCATAACCAGCCTGGGCAAACAGGCGGGCACTGGCGGCGCCGATGCCTTTCGACGCTCCGGTGATCAGGGCAACGGGCAAGACCGGTTACGACGCCGCTAGCGCGGTCGCCAAGGATTGGAAGACAATCTTAAGAGCCCAGGTCCGAGATTGGGGGTCGGGGGAGCAAACCAGGCGGGCAACTGGCTCCCGTGAGCACACCTTGGTCGAGAAACTGCCCCATGCGCCGGAACTTGGCATAGCGCTGGTCCATTAACTCCCCCTCACTGCGCTGCTGCAGGTCGGCCAATTGCCCCAGCAGGGCGACGCGCAGGGTCTCTGCAGCCTGAAGTGGGGCCCAGTGGTTGCCGCCGGACGGTTCGGGTAACACCGAATCGATCAGGCCAAGGCGCAGCAGGTCGGCGGCGGTGATTTTGAGGGCCTCGGCGGCCACAGGCGCCTTGCTGGCATCGCGCCAGAGGATCGAAGCGCAGGCTTCGGGACTGGCCACGGTGTAAACGCTGTGCTCAAACATCAGCAAACGATCGGCCACACCAATGCCAAGGGCGCCGCCGGAGCCGCCTTCACCGATCACGGTCGCAATAATCGGTACCCGCAGCCGGAACATCTCGCGCAGGTTGACGGCAATCGCCTCGCCCTGGCCTAGTTCTTCCGCCGGCACGCCGGCATAGGCACCGGGGGTATCGATAAAGCTGATGATCGGCAACCGAAAACGGTCGGCATGGTCCATCAGCCGCATCGCCTTGCGGTAGCCACCGGGCGAGGCCATGCCGAAGTTGCGGGCGACATTTTCCTTCGTGTCGCGGCCCTTCTGCTGGCCGAGGAGCACTACCGACTGGTCGCCGATGCGGCCAATGCCACCAACGAGGGCCTGGTCATCGGAGCCACGGCGATCACCATGGAGCTCGTACCACTCATCGGTCAGCACCTGGATGTAATCGAGGGTGCTGGGGCGCTG
>JAEMQZ010000045.1 GCA_016463595.1 Synechococcales cyanobacterium SupBloom_Metag_052
CTCCGTTGGGGTCACGACCCCCTGGCGCACCAGGTTGTCGAGCGATTCATCAAATCGCCGCGGCGGTGGGCTGGCCAGGCTGACGTTGGCGGGGCGTAGCGGGGCCAGGGAGGCAGCACCGCCCGCTGGCAGCTGGGGGGTGAGGGGGGCACCCGGTCGGTTGGGCGCCTGGCTGCCGCCGGCTTCGCCTGCAGGCTGCGCTTCGAATTGGGCCCAGGCCAGGCCGCTGCCCAGCAGGGGGATGGCTCCCAGCACCAGGGGCAACCAGCGGGAACAGGGCAAGGGGGACAAGGGCGAATCGCGATCGGACCAGTTTAGAAATGGCGGTGCAGGCTGCTTTGCTGGCCGGCCCGGCCGATCACCAGGCTGCCGTCGAGGCCCAGGCCCTGGGCCTGCCAGAGCTCGCCTTGGTGGGTAATCGCTGGGGCGGGTAGCCAGAGCCGCGCCTGCGCTTCGGAGCGCACCAGCTCGGCCTGGTTCGCCCTGGCGCAGGCCCAGTCCAGGGCCCGGAGAACCCTGGCCGCCAGGGGTAGGGGATTGGCTAGCCGGCGGGCCCCGGCGGCCCCCAGGCGGTTGCCGGGCCTGGCGGCCAGGGCCTCGGCCAGGCCAATGGCCCCGGGCGGCACCCGGTTCCAGCCATTGAGGCCCAGGCCGACCCGGGCTAGGGCGATGCTCGCCCCGCGCAGCCGCAGCCGCGGCAGCAGCCCCGCCAGCTTGCGATCGCCGATCAGGAGATCGTTGGGCCATTTGATCCGCACAGCCAGGCCGAGGGCCTCTAGCTCCCGGGCCATCCCCACCGCCACGGCCAGGCCCAGGGCTGCTGGGGTTTCCGCTTGCTCGGGCCAGGGCAGGGCGGCACTCAGCCACACCCCGCCAGGGGGGGAACTCCAGGGACGGCCCTGCTGGCCGTGGCCCCGGCTCTGGCGATCGGCTAGCACCACTAGGGGGGGCGAAGCCCCCGCCAGCAGCAGGCGGTCCAGTTCCGTTTCGGTGCTGTTGCACTGCCGTAAGCGCTGGATTCGCCACGGCTGGGGCGGCGGCAGGGGGCTCGTCGCACTGCCGGCTAGGGCGCTGGGGAGCGAGACCCCAGGGGGGTGTGGCTCAGGGCGTTGGGCTAGCTGCCGCCTGGCGGCCGCCACCGCGCCGTTCAAAGCCCCTTCAGCCAGCTGCCCATGCGGCGGGCACCAGCTACCAGCTCGTCGCTGGGATGGACCAGGGCCAGCCGGGCCCAGCCCTCGCCGCCGGCGCCAAAGCCGCTGCCCGGGGTGAGGCAGACGCCACTGCGTTCCAGCAGCTGGGCGCAGGCCGCCTCCGCATCCAGCCCCTGCTGCCTGGCCGCCTCGGGCAAGGCCAGCCAGAGGTAGAGGGCCATCGAGGGGGTCTGCACCGGCCAGCCCTCCGCCCTCAGGGCCGCCAGCATCGAATCGCGGCGTTCGCGGTAGGTGGTGCATAGGCGGGCGGGCCAGTCAGGCGCCTGCCCTAGGGCGGCAATGGCACCGGCCTGCAGGGCCAGGGACTGGTTGAAATCGACCACCCCCTTGAGCTGGCGCAGGGCCGTGATCAACCCCTCGGCGCCGATCGCAAAGGCCAACCGGTAGCCCCCCAAGCACCAACTTTTTGAAAAGGAAAAGAATTCAATCCCCACCTCCCGCCAGAGGGGATTGCGCAGCAGGGCCGGGGCCTCGCCGTCGAGGGCCAGATCGACGTAGGGGTTGTCGTGGGCGAACACCACGTCATGGCGCCGGGCCCGCTCCGCAGCCTGATCCACCCAGTCCTGCTGGCCCACCGTGGCGGTGGGGTTGTGGGGGAAGCCGAGCACCATCAGCTTCAGGGCCTCCCATTCGCTGTTGGGGATCTGGTCAAAATCGGGACGGAACCCCTGCTCAGGGCGCAGGCGCAGGAACTGGGGCTGGGCCGAGGCCAAATGCAGCCCGCCCAGGTGGGAGGGGTAGTAGGGATCCAGCAGCAGGGCCCGATCGCCCGGATTGAGCACGGCCAGGGGTAGGTGGGCGGTGCCCTCCTGGGATCCCACCAGCAGCAGCACTTCCCGATCCGGATCCACGCCCACACCGAAACGGCCCTGGGCCCAGGCAGCCACGGCCTCGCGGAAGGGCCGGGTGGCGCCATGGAGGCAGTAGGAGGCGCTTTCGGGTTGCTGGAGGGCGGCGGCCATGGCCGCAATCGCTGCCGGCGGGGGCTGCAGGTCGGTGGAGCCGAGCGATAGATCCAGGAGGGGAGCCAGTCCCTGCTCGGCCGCCCGCTGGCGGTAGTTCAGCTTGCGTTGGTCGTTGCGGGCAAAGACGCCACTGCCCAGTTGGGCCAGGCGCTCAGAGATGGGCATCCAGGAAGGCCTGCAGCTGGGGCTTGGCCATGGCGCCCTCGTGGCGGGCGATCTCAGCGCCGTCCTTAAACACCAGCAGGGTGGGTAACCCTTGGATCTGGCAGGCGTCGCGGCTGAGCGGATTGGGGTCGGCCTCCAGCTTGGTGACGACCAACCGGCCGGCGTACTCGCCAGCGGCCCAATCCATCAACGGCGCCATCAGGCGGCAGGGTCCACACCAGGAGGCCCAGACATCCACCAGCACGGGGGTGGCGGCGGCCAGTACCTCGGCCTCAAAGGTGGCGTCGCTGAGGGCGACGACGGTGGGGGCTTCGGCCACGGCCTGGGATTGCATTGACGGCGATTCTAGAAAGCCGGCGTCAGAGCCCCTCCGAGCTCCTCCGACCTCCTTAAAGCTTGTCGATCGAGCGCTTCAGGGCTTCGAGTTCGTTGTCCACCTCGGCCACCTGGACGGCCTCCAGCTTGGGCAGGGGGACAGCGGCCGCCGGCAAGGCCACCGGAGCCGGTGCGCCCGAGAGGCGGGTCTTGAGGGCGGCCAATTCGTCATCGACGTCGCTGCCACCTTCCAGGGCTTGGAACTGGCTTTCCAGGTCGGCACCGGCCAGCTCGGCAGCCGCCTGGCTGCGGGCCTCCAGCACCTGCACTTTCTCTTCCATCTGCTCGAAGGCCGCCATGGCGCCATCGGTGCCGAGGCCGCTGACGGCGCTTTGCAATTGCTCCTGGGCCTTGGCTGCCTGGGCCCGGGCCTTGAGCATGTCCTTCTTGGTGCGGGCCTCGGCGATCTTGCCTTCGAGGCCCATCAGGCTTTTTTTCAGCGACTCCACCTGGCCCGACTGGCTCTGCAGCTGGCTGTTGAGGGCGTCAGCGGTGTCCTGGTAGGTCTTGCGGCGGGTGAGGGCTTCGCGGGCCAGGTCTTCCTCGCCCTTTTGCAGGGCCAGCTCGGCCCGCTCATACCAGGTTTTGGCCTGGGTGCCGGCCTGCTCGGCCTGGTTCTGGATGCGTTTCTGGCTGGCGATGGCGGTGGCCACGGCCTGGCGCAGCTTCACCAGCTCCGCCTGCATGTCGGCTACGGACTGGTCGAGGATTTTGCCGGGATCTTCGGCGCTGCTCAGCACCGCGTTGGCGTTGGCCCGCACCAGACGGCTAAGGCGAGCAAAGAAACCCATGAACGTGGTGCAGGCGCAGGTATTCAGGTTAGCCAGCACCAGGGCTGCTTTACCAGCGCGGAACCCCCATGCTTGGTCATTCCCTGGCATGGGAGCCAGCCGGTCGGCCGGCTTAGCCTGGGCCCATGGCGAAGGCCCCCCGCAACCAAAGTCGCCGGCAGGGTTCGGTCACCCTGTTAATGCCGGCGCCGCCGGCATCGGCCAGCCCCCTGGTGAGTTGCCTGGCCCAGTTGCAGGGCGAATGGCGCGCTGCCGGCAACCTGGCCGCCCTCTGGCAGGCCTGGCCCAAGATCGCTGGCCCCCAGCTGGCGCCCCACTGCCGGCCCCTGAGCCTGCGTTCTGGGCGACTGGCGGTGGGGGCCAGCCATCCCCAGTGGCTCCAGGCCCTGCGTTACAACAAGCACCAGCTGCTCGGGGCCCTGCGGGGGGCCGGCTTCAGTGTGCGCGATCTCACGATCCAGCTGCACTATCCCGAAGCCCCCCAGACCCAAGGGGCCCTCAGTGAAGCGGCCATCTGGGCGGTCCATCCCAGCCGGGTCGATGTCCACGGCTTGGGTACCTGCCCGCCCTGCGGTCGCCCAGCTCCCAAGGGCGAAATGCGGCGCTGGGGCCATTGCAGCTTCTGCCAGCGCCATGAACCCGTACTGCTATCGAACCAGCTGCAAGACGCCCTAGGCCAGAGGGCCGGGGATGGGGAGAGTTCGGCCCCTGGCTGAGGCCCAGGCGAATGGTTTGCCCTGGGAGCAGGGGGGATCAGTAGCGCTCGGGGCGGGGATCCTGCCAGTTGGCGGTAACGCCAAAATTGTCTTTGAGGGCCTGGGCCTGGCGGGCCAGCTCGAGGCGATCGACGCGCCAGAGTTGGTAGAGCCCGTAGTGGGCCAGGACGGTGTGGGCCACAGGTTGCCAATAGGCCAGGCGGCTCGTGTCCCGATCCATCACCACCAGCACCGTGTTGCCCGCGATGGCGGCACTGGGGCGCTGGCCCTGCCGCCATTCGCGCTGGAGCCGATCAGCCAGGTTGACCAGCCCATAGCCGCGCAGGCCCTCGAAGATCACCACCTGGCGCGTGTAGTAGTGCAGCGAGGGCTTCAAGGTGCCCACCATGGCCAGGGGTTCGCCGGGGCGGCGGAGGCGCACCACCTCGGCGGCGATCTGGCGCACCGGCAGTTGGCGCACCCGATCGCCCAGTCCAATTAACGGCTCCAACGCCGCCACCCCAAACAGCACCAGGGGGAGCTGCATGGCGGCTAGCCAGGCCGGCCGCCAGCGGCTCCAGGCCAGGGCCAGGGCCACGGCCAGGGCCAGGCCAAAGCAGAGCCCCGCCCGCACGACCAGGCCACTGGCCAGCATCTCGGCTGGCAGGGTGGGCATCTCCGGGTCCTGGATCAGGGGAATCCAGTGGGCTGAAAAGAGCAGTCCCCCGCAGAGCAAGGCCGTGAGGGCCAAGGTGGTTAGCCCCACCAACCGGCCCCGCCAGAGGCAGGCCCCCGGCCTGGCTGGATCACGCCAGGCGACCAGGTCCTGGGCAGCCAGGGCGATCAGCACTCCAGCGGCTGGCGTGGCGGGCAGCCAGTAGCTAGGCAGTTTGGTGGCGGCCAGGGTGAAAAAGCCAAACACCACCAGCAGCCAGCAGGCGGCAAATGGGCCCAGGGAGGCCCTGGCCGGTTGGCGCCGCCCGCGGGCCAGGGCCTGGGCCAGCCCAAGCAGCAACAGGGGCGTGAACGGCAGGCTGGCCACCACCAGCATGGGCCCAAAAAACCACCAGGGCTGCAGGTGGTGATTCACCACCGAGGTGAAGCGCTGCAGGTTGTGATAACCAAAGAAGCTTTGCCAGAAGGGCTCCCCCTCCACCAGCAGCTCGGCGCCGTACCAGGGCAGGGCCACTGCGGCGGTGATCACCAGACCCGGCAAGGGCCGCCACAGCCGCATCAGCAGCTTTGGCTCTCCCTGCCACCAGGCGAACAGGGCCAGGGTCAGCCCCACCAGCACCAGGGCGACGGGCCCCTTCGTGAGCACCGCCAGCCCCAACAGCAGCCAAGCGGGCCACCAGCCCTGGCATTCCGGGTCGGCGTAGCGGCGCCAAAAGAGCAACAGGCTCAGGGCCAGGGTGGCGGTGAAGAGGGAATCGCTCACCGCCACCCGGCTCCAGATCAACACCAGGGGCGAGAGGGCAAAGGCCAGGGCTGCGCTGAAGGCCGTCAGGGCCGACCTGGTGGCGCCGCCCAAGTCGCCCTGGGCACCCGCCGGCGAGGGCTGGGGCCAGCGCAGCAGGGTGGCCGCCAGGGCCAGCATCACCACCACGCTGGAGAGGGCCGAGGGCAGGCTGGCGGCCCAGGAGCCCAGGGGATTCCAGAGCGACTGGCCGGGCAGCAGGTAGCCCAACCCCATCAACCAGTAGACGAGCGGCGGTTTGTCGTAGCGGGGCAGGCCATTGACCCGGGGGGTGAGCCAGTCGCCGGTCTCGGCCATGGCCCGGGCCGAGGCGGCAAACAGGGGCGGCGTCTCATCCACCAGGCCCGTGCTGCCCAATCGCCAGATGAAGAGGGCGATGCCGCAGGCCAGCACCAGCAGCAACACTCGGCGCCGCACCTGGGGCGATGGACGCTCAAGGATCACGGCGCTCGGGTCAGGGGATGCTGGAGGGGAACCTATCGCCCGCCGCCCAGACCAACCCCTGGGCCGCCTGGAGCCAGCTCCGCTAAAAGCCAGCGTTCGATGCGTTCGGCGAAGGCTGCCTGGGAGGCATGGGTTTCGGCCCAGCGGCGGCAGCTGTGCCTGTCAATCGAGGCGCTCTCCAGCACGGCCGCTGCCAGGGCACCTACGTCATCGGCGGGCACCAGCAGGCCATTGACGCCGGGCTCCACCAGTTCGCCGGGGCCGCCGCGGCGGTAGGCCACCACGGGCACCCCGCAGGCCATCGCCTCCACCACCACATTGCCGTAGGCCTCATTCCATTTCGGCGTATTGATCAACACCCGGCAGCGGCCCAGTTCGGCTTGGAGCTGGGCGGTGGGTAGGAAGCCGCGCCAGTCCAGGCAGCCGGCCGGCACGGAGGCTTCCACGGCCGCCGCGTAGGCGGGATCCTCCACCAGGCCCCAGATCGCCAGGCGCTGGCCCAGCTGGGCCGCCACGGCCGCCGCATCCTCCAGGCCTTTTTCAGGGGCGATGCGCCCCACCCAGCCCAGCAAGGGTTCGGGATCGGCGCAAAAGCTGTAGGTGGCCAGGTCAAAGCCATTGCCCACCACCAGGGGCGGGGCGGGCAGGTTGAAATCGGCGGCCTGGGCGTGGCTGTGGAAGGCGAGGCGGCCCTGGTTCCAGTCGGCTACCTCGGCGATGGCGGCGTCCATCACCGCGGCCACCGATCCCATGCTCACCAGATGGAAAAGGGGCGTTTGGCCCTGGGGCGTCAGCCAGAGGGGGAGCCAGTCGTAGGCCAGGTTGAGGAGGACATCAAAGTGCTGCTGCTCGGCTAGGGCCCGCTGCCAAAGCCTGGGCAGCAGGCCCTGATCGGGCATCGTGATCGCGGCATCGCGCCCTTGGTGCTGCCAGCTGGGTTGGTCCACCCCAGGGCAGGTCCAGAGCCGGGCAGTGGCGCAGGCGGGTGCCAGTCGGGAGCCCTCGCCTGCCAACACGGTGAGCTGGTGGCCCCGCTCCTGCAGTCCCGCCACCAGGGAGGTCAAGGTGAGTTCGACACCGCCACCGCGGCCGCTGCCGAGCCGGCCGATCGGGGTGCTGACCACCAGGATGCGCATCACGGTTGCTGCTCCCAGAGCTGGCGACGGCGGTTAATCAAGGCCACGGACACCAGGGCGAGGGCGGCCCCCACCCACTGCAGTGGCTTCAGGCTCTCACCTAGCAGGGCCAGGCCGCAGAGCAGGGCAAACAGGGGGGTGAGGAAGGTCAGCGACGTGAAGCTGGTGAGATCGCCGCGGCTGGCAAACCAGAAGTACAGCCCATAGGCCAGGCCGCTGCCCAGCAGGCTGGCGTAGGCCATCAGGACCCAATCGACGCCGCTCCAGGCGGGCCAGAAGGGCGCCGCCGCCGGATCGAGGGCGGTCCGCACTAGGCAAGTGGCCAGTAGGGGCAGCGCCCCGATCAGCAGGTGCCAGCCCGTGATCACCAGGGCATCGGTGTGGCGGCAGGCATAGCGGCAAAGCACCGTGCCCACGGCCATGGCCATGGCCGCCCCCAGCATCCACAGCTCCCCCTGGCCCCAGGCGTGGCCGCCGAGGAGCTGGGGACCCTCCAGCAGCCAATGGCCCAGCAACGGCCCCGGCAGGCCGAGGCAGGCGATGCCAGCGAGGCCCACCAGCAGGCCCAGCCAGCCCACCGGGTTGATCGCCTCGCCGAACAACAGCCGGGCCAAAAGGGCCACGGCCAAGGGCTGGGAATCAATCAACACCGAGCCCAGGGCGGCGCCCGTGCCACCCAATCCCTGGGTGAGCAGGCCTTGAAACAGGCTGCCGTCCACCAGGGCAAACAGCAGCAACCAGGGCCGATCGGCCGCGGCCACCGCCAGGGAACGACCGCTCAGCACCGCCACTAGGAGCAGCAGCAAACCCGCTGGCAGCAGGCGCATCCAGGCGATCGTTAGGGGGCTGGCCCCCGTGAGCAGGGGCTTCATCGCCGCCATCGCCGTGCCCCAGAGGGCAAAGGGCAACACCATCCATAGCCAGCGCAGCACCAAAAGCTTTTGCCAGCCCACTGCCCCCTTTTTAAGATCCGATGACTGTGCAGTGACCTGATGGTCTGGCTCTTTCGCCGCAAATCCCGCCGAACCCTGGCGAGGATTGCCATCGAGGGGGCCATTGCCGGCCCCACCCGCGAGCGGGTTCTCAAGGCCCTGCGCCAGGTGGAGCAGCGCCAATGTCCGGCCTTGCTGCTGCGCATCGACAGCCCCGGCGGCACCGTGGGCGACAGCCAGGAGATCCACAGCGCCATTGGCCGGTTGCGTAGCCAGGGCTGCCGGGTGGTTGCCAGTTTTGGCAACATCTCAGCCTCCGGTGGCGTTTATGTGGGGGTGGCGGCCGAAAAAATCGTCGCCAATCCCGGCACCATCACCGGTTCGATCGGCGTGATCTTGAGGGGCAACAACCTCTCGAAGCTGTTGAAGCGCATCGGCATCAGCTTTGAAACGGTCAAAAGCGGCCTTTACAAGGACATCCTGTCGCCGGATCGGGCCCTGTCCGCCGATGAAAGGGAGTTGCTGCAGTCGTTGATTGACAGCAGCTACGGCCAGTTCGTGGCGGCGGTGGCGGCTGGTCGCCAGCTGGAGGAGGCGCAGGTGCGTGGCTTCGCCGACGGCCGGGTGTTCAGTGGTGCCCAGGCCCTGGAGCTGGGCCTGGTCGATGAACTGGGCGATGAGGACCACGCCCGGCGCCTGGCGGCCCGCCTCGCCGGCCTCGATGAGGAGAAGACCCGACCGGTGACCTTCGGCAAGCCGCCGAAGCGTTTTGGTGGCCTGATCCCGGGCCGGGCCCTGGCCCGGGAGCTGCACCAGGCCCTGAGCCTGGAACTGGCCTGGAGCGGCCTGCCCCTCTGGCTGCACCGGCCATGAGCGGAACCCCCCTGGGCGGTTTCCCCCAGCTCCGCGCCCTGCGCGGCGCCACCACGGCCACGGCCAATAGCGCCGAAGCGATTGGCGAGGCGGTGGCCGAACTGCTCGATGCGCTGGTGGCGCGCAATGGTCTGGAGCCCGAGCAGTTGCTATCGATCACCTTTTCGGTGACGGCCGATCTGGATGCCTGTTTCCCGGCGGCCATTGCCCGGCGCCGGGCCGGTTGGGACGGGGTGGCCCTGCTCGATTGCCAGCAGATGGCCGTGGCGGGGGACCTGCCCCGTTGCATCCGCCTGCTGGCCCATGCCTTGCTGACGACAGGCCAGCCGGTGGGCCATGCCTATCTGCGGGAGGCCAGCCGGCTGCGCCCCGACCTGGCTGAACCGGTCCAACTGACAGATCCGCTGCCGCCCACCGCAGGCGCCGCCAACTGAAACTGATAGTGAGAATGGGGGATGGCCCCATGGCCCGGGCGACAGCCCTCTCCTCACCACACCATGACCCGATTTCTGCACCGTCTGGCGGCCCCTAGGGCCCTTGCTGCCAGTGGCCTTGGCCTGGCAGCTGGCCTTGGCCTGGCTGCCGGCCTAGCCACCGTACTGAGCCCCAGCCCTGCCCAAGCCCAGGGCACACCGAGCTTGATGGAATTCCGTTGGGATAACACCAAGGATTACCGCAAGCTCTACTACTTCATGACCGACACGGCGCGGCTGAAGTGGTCGGAGTATTACCTGCTGCTGCGGGCCAAGGACCGCCAGACCGCCATCCTCAAGCTCACCATTGCCCTGCCCAAATACTTCAACGTCAAGATCGATCCCAAGCAGGTGAAGCTCTGCTACATGAAGGAAGGTGGCATGGTGGCCCGCACAAAGTGTGAATCGGTGATTCCGGCCACGATTGAGATTGCCGCCGATGGCACGGCCATTGAAATCTTCCCCGACACGCCGGTGCCCGATGTCAAAACGATCGGGGTCTACATGAACCTGATGAATCCCTTTGACGCCGGCATGTATCAGTTCAACGCCCTGGCCCAGGCCCCTGGCGAGGTGCCGATCTCGGGCTACCTGGGCAGCTGGTTGATCCAGATCGACCCTGCCGTCGGCAACTGATCGATCCGCCTGCCCTTGGCGCCCCCCTGGCCCCAGGGGCAGGCCAATCGCCGACCCCTGGCTGGTAGGTTGGCCAACTGATTACAGCTGCAGAGCCGAGCCGGAACCATGACCAAGCGCACCCTCGAAGGAACCAGCCGCAAGCGCAAGCGGGTGTCGGGCTTCCGGGTGCGGATGCGC
This sequence comes from Synechococcales cyanobacterium SupBloom_Metag_052, assembly GCA_016463595.1. Taxonomy (GTDB): domain Bacteria; phylum Cyanobacteriota; class Cyanobacteriia; order PCC-6307; family Cyanobiaceae; genus BAIKAL-G1. The sequence continues at coordinate 10,354 of JAEMQZ010000045.1, forward strand.
AGCCACACCGGCCGCCGGGTGATCCGCACCCGCCGCCGCCGTGGCCGCGCCCGCCTAGCGGTCTGAGCCCTAGGCCCGTTTGCTGAGTTCGATTCCCTTCTGCGTCCCCAGCCATGGTCCTGCCCAGGGAACATCGGCTCCGGGGGCGCTTTTTGTTTGATCGCCTTTACCAGAAGTCCCGCCGCTTCCATGGCGACTGGATGGTGCTGCGCACCATGGCCGCCGAGCCGGGCCTGCTGGTCGCTGATTTGCAGCGTCAACCGACCAGCCCCTACCGCTGTGCCTTGGTGGTGAGCAACAAGGTGAGCAAGAAATCGGTGCGGCGCAATGCCCTGCGGCGCCTGCTCCACCCCCATCTGGTTCGCTGCGGGGCCCAGCTCAAGCCTGGGGCGCAGCCGCTCTGGGTGCTGCTCTCGCTCAAGCCAGGCAGCGCTGAGGTGGCCGCGGCGGTGTTGCTGGAAGAATGCAACCAGCTTTTCGAAAAGGCGGGACTGCACTAATGCCCCAAGCCAAGCCTGAATCTGAATCGGCGCCAGCTGGCGCCAGCCCCGTTGCCCAACCGGCAAAAGCTGCCCCTGGCGCGGTAATCCAGGAGGATGTCTTTTTTGAGGGCGGCCCGGCCAAGGGCGACCTGGTGACCAACTTGCTGTTTGGCCTCACCCTGATCGGCATCCCCTTTGCCGTGGGGGCGATTGTGCGGGCCCTGTGGCTGCGCTTCCGCATCACCAGCCGTCGCGTCACGGTGTCCGGTGGCTGGCTGGGCCGGGACCGCAGCCAGGTGGTGTACAGCCAGATCAAGGAGGTGCGCAGCGTCGCCCGCGGCCTCGGTTTTTGGGGCGACATGGTGCTGGTGCTCACCGACGGCAGCAAGCTCGAGATGCGCGCCATGCCCCGCTACCGCGAGGTGGAGAGCTACATCAACGAGCGGATTGTGGCCCGCTCCAGCGGCGGCAAGGGCCCGGCCCCCAGTGGCTTCGCCGTTGACAAGGCCGCCTGAACACCGCCTCCGCCAGCCCAGTGCCTCGAAGTCCTGACGGCCCCAGGCCGCGCCGATGGCCCCTGCTCGGGCACACTGGCCCCATCGACTCCCCGACCCCCACCGCACCCACGCTGTGATCGGCTACATCTCCGACAACCTGCTCCTGCCAATCCTCGACTTCTTTTATGGGTTGGTGCCGAGCTACGGCCTGGCGATCATTGCCCTGACGCTCGTGATCCGCCTGGCCCTGTTCCCGTTGAGCGCCGGCTCGATCCGCAGTGCCCGGCGCATGCGCATTGCCCAGCCGGTGATGCAGAAGCGCCAGGCCGAGATCAAGGCCAAATACGCCAGCAATCCCCAGAAGCAGCAAGAAGAGCTGGGCAAGCTGATGAAGGAGTTCGGCAGCCCCCTGGCGGGCTGCCTGCCCCTGGTCGTGCAGATGCCGATCCTGTTTGCCCTGTTTGCCACCCTGCGGGGATCCCCCTTCGCCGACCTGCCTTACACCCTCAACCTCAAGGTGCTGCCGGCCGACCAGATCGCTGCCGTGGAGCCCAAGCCCTTCAACAGCCCCAGCCACTCGATTTTCGTCACGGCCACCAGCCACGTGCCGGTGATCGCCACCCTGGAGAAGGGCACCAAGCTGGGCGTGGGCGACACCGAAACCGTGGACCTGCACACCAGAGAGGGCAGCAGCTTCGCCTCGGTGCTCAAGGGCGTTGAAAATGGCCAGGCCTATGCCCCTAGCTGGAGCGTTACCAAGGGCGAGGGGATCGTCAGCGTCGACGCCGACGGCACGATCCACGCCCTAGCGCCTGGCGATGCGGTGGTGGAGGCCAAGATCCCCGGCCTGGCTGCCCGCAGCGGCTTCCTGTTCATCAAGGCCCTCGGCCAGGTGGGCTTCTACACCGATGGGGCGATCAACTGGGATATCGCGATTCTGGTGGCGGCCTTTGGCGCCAGCCTGTTCGTCTCCCAGATCCTCTCGGGCATGGGGATGCCGGCCAACCCCCAGCAGTCCACGGCCAACAAGATCACGCCGGTGATGATCACGGGCATGTTCCTCTTCTTCCCCCTGCCGGCCGGCGTGCTGCTCTACATGGTGGTGGCCAATATCTTCCAGGCGGGTCAGACCTACCTGCTGGGCCGCGAAGCCTTGCCAGATAACCTGCAGGCGATCCTCAACCAGCAGGCCAGCCAGCAGACCGTGGCCGCCACGGCCAGCTCCGGCGAGCGCCTGCCCTTTGAACCGAAGGGCAGCAAGAAGTAGGCCGCCCGCCAAGCCTGAGTTCCCCGTTCTGACCCGACGCCTCTCCGCCAAGTTCCGTCCATGGCCGATCCCCTCAGTGCGATCCCGATCCAGGAGCTCAAGGCGTTTCCGGAGGGGCGGGACTGGCAGCTTGATCAGCATCTCGAGGGCTTGCCCAGCCTCACGCCGGTGCGGGGCCGGGTCCGGGCCGTGCATCGCAGCAACGTGCTCGAGGTGGAGGGCGAGGCCAGCACGATCGTGACCCTCTGCTGTGACCGTTGCTTGCAAACCTTCAACCAGGCCCTCAGCTGCCGCAACCGGGAATTGATCTGGTTGGGGGAAGCGTCCCGCTCCGATGGGGTGGATGAGGACGTGGTGCTGGAGTCGGCGGCCCAGCTGCTCGACCTCGAGGCCGATGCCTTCACCGAAAGCCTCGATCCGGCCGGCGACTTTGATCCGGCCCACTGGATCTTTGAGCAGCTGCACCTGCTGCTGCCGGTGGTCAATCACTGCGGCGAGCTGTGCCCAGGCCCCAACCTGGCGGGCCCAGGCCAGGGCGCCGCTGGTGGCGACGCTGCGGGGGCTGGCCCGATCGATCCCCGTTGGGCGGCGCTCAAACAGCTGGCCCCATGAGCCAGGCCTGGGCTGACCAGCTCGATTTGCTGATCCGGGCCCGCACGCCGATCCTTTGGATCAGCAGCGGCGAGGAGGAGCGCTGCCTCACCCTGTTGGAAGGGGCCGCCCGGCGCCTCGGCAACCGCACCCTGCTGGCGTGGGATTTCATTACGGGCTTGAGCGGCATGCCCAGCCGCCAGGGGGAGGCCAGCCGTAATCCTCTGGCGGCCCTGGATGGTCTCAACGCCCTGTCGCCAGGGGCCGCCGGCATCTTGGTGCTGAAGGATTTCCATCGCTATTGCGAAGACGCCAGCATCTGCCGCCGCCTGCGCAACCTGGCCAGCGACCTGCGCCAGGTGCCCCGCACCCTGGTGATCACGGCAAGCCAGTGGCAGGTGCCCACCGACCTGCAGGACTGCATCACCCAGCTGGAGTTGCCCCTACCGGAGGCGGCTGAGATCCGGGCCTTGCTCGCCAACATCGCCGAGGCCTGCGGCCAGAGCCTGGATGGGGAGGTACTGGAGGAGCTCAGCTTGGGCTGCAGTGGTCTTAGTGAGCAACGCATTCGCCAGGTGGCCGCCCGGGGCTTGGCGCGGCGCGGCCACCTGGGCGCGGGGGATTTGGCCGAGGTGTTGGAGGAGAAGCGCCAGGCGATCGCCCGCAGCGAGCTCTTGGAGTATTGCCCCAGCGGGGCTAGCCCGGCCGACATCGGTGGCCATGGGGCCCTCAAGCAGTGGCTGCAGCAACGCCACCAGGCCTATGGCGAGGGGGCGCGCCGCTACGGCCTGCCCCTGCCCCGGGGGGTGCTGTTGGTGGGCCCCCAGGGCACGGGCAAGTCGCTCACGGCTAAGGCGATCGCCCACGGCTGGGCCATGCCCCTACTGCGCCTCGATGTGGGTCGCCTCTTTGCTGGCTTGGTGGGGGCCAGTGAGGCCCGCAGCCGCGAGATGATCCAGCTGGCGGAGGCGATGGCGCCCTGCGTGCTCTGGATCGATGAGATCGATAAGGGCTTTGGCGCCGGCCTGGGCGGCGATGGCCGCAGCGACGGCGGCACTAGCCAGCGGGTGCTGGCCAGCTTGCTCACCTGGATGGCCGAAAAGACCAGTGCTGTGTTTGTGGTGGCCACCGCCAATGGGGTGGAGCGCCTGCCGGCCGAGCTGCTGCGCAAGGGCCGCTTCGATGAGATCTTCCTGCTGGCCCTGCCCGATGCCAGCGAACGGCGCGCCATCCTCGATCTCCAGCTCAAACGGCGCCGCCCCGAGCATGGCCTGCCCCTCGAGGTGGTGGTGGATCGCACCGCCGGCTTCTCCGGCGCCGAGTTGGAGCAGGTGGTGATCGAGGCCATGCACCTGGCCTTCGCCGAGGGCCGGGAGTTTGGTGAAACCGATTTGATCGGTGCGGCAGCCCAGCTGGTGCCCCTGTCGCGCACGGCCCGGGAACAACTGGAGGCCCTAGAGCAATGGGCCTCCAGTGGCCGGGCCCGGCCGGCGGCGAGCCGACCCGCAGATTGCGGCAAGTAACGAACACCAACGCCAGGTAACGATGCTCCGGTTCTTGCAAGTCTGCAGCCGCAACCATCGTTAACTTCAGTTCATTCCTGGACCCCTAAATGAACAGCCGCCCCTCGATCGTGACCCAACTGGCCGTGGCCTGTCTTGGGGCTGGAGTGATCACCACCTTCGCCATGGCCCAGGGCCAGAACCCGATCACCGCCCTGGGCATCACCGTGTTTTCGGCCGTGGCGGCCGTGGCCCTTGGCCAGGTGCTCTGAG
>JAEMQZ010000125.1 GCA_016463595.1 Synechococcales cyanobacterium SupBloom_Metag_052
GCAGGAAGCGCCGGCTCCATAGGCTTCAGACCTTACGGGAGTAGAACTCCACCACCAGCAGTTCGTTGATCTCGAGGGCGACCCATTCGCGCTCGATCTTGCCACCCACCTTGGCCGACATCTTGGCCTTATCGAACTCGAGGTGGGGCGGAATGTTGGCCAGGCCTGGAAACTCGAGGTTGGCCTGGGCGAGCTCCTTGCTGGCCTTGCGTTCGCGGATCGCTACCACCTCGCCGGCGCGGCATTGGTAGCTGGGGATGTCGACAACCCGGCCGTTGATGGTGACGTGGCCGTGATTGACCAGTTGGCGGGCGCCAGGGACGGTGGGGCCAAAACCAAGGCGGAAACAGACGTTATCAAGCCTGTTTTCCAAAAGCTTGAGCAGGTTGGTTCCGGTGGAGCCTTCCTGGGCACGGGCTTTCTTGACGTAGCGAACCAGCTGACGTTCGGAAATGCCGTAGTTGAAGCGCAGTTTTTGCTTCTCTTCGAGGCGGATCGCGTATTCGGAGCGCTTGCGACGGGCTTGGCCGTGCTGACCGGGGGGATAAGCCCGCTTGGCGGACTTACGGGTGAGACCGGGAAGGTCCCCCAAGCGCCGCGTGATCCTCAGGCGAGGGCCGCGGTAGCGAGACATAAGGGAAGAAATCGAGGGTGAGAACGCCGGCGTGGCGGATTCGGGAGCATGCTGGAGATCGCAATCCCCTCTCCCAGCCCGTGCAACGCCAGCAGGCGATCCTAACGTCCGGTATGGCGCAGGTTTTTGCTGCCCTGTCCGGGGCCTTGCAGGCCCTGCTGCTGGCCCTGATCGGGGCCTACCGCCAATGGATCTCGCCCCTGCTCGGGCCCCGTTGCCGTTTCATCCCCAGCTGCAGCGCCTACGGGCTGGAGGCGATCGGCCGCCATGGCCCCTGGCGCGGCGGCTGGCTGACGATCCGGCGCCTGCTGCGCTGCCACCCGTTCACCCCCTGCGGTTGCGATCCCGTGCCGGATTGAAGCTGCCCAGCCCACCCAGTACCCCGATGCCCACCCCAGCCCAGGGCGAATCCGCTCCAGCCCTGGTGCTCTTCACGCGCCAGGGCTGCTGCCTCTGTGAGGGGATGGAGGAGCGCCTGAGGGCCCTAGAACCGGCGCCGCCGCTGGAGTGCGTGGATGTGGATAGCGATCTACAGCTGCAGGGCCGCTATGGCCTGAGCGTGCCCGTGCTGGCGATCCGCAGGCCGGATGGCAGTTTGGCTGAGCTGCCGCGGGTCTCCCCACGGCTGGCGGGATCGGGGCTGGCGGACTGGTTGCGGCGAACAGGCCCGCAGGCGCCGGCGGCTTAGAACTGGGCCCATCCAGCGCTCCGGCCCCCCGATGAGCCCGTTGCCGCATCCCTTGCTGCATCCGCTTCTGCGTCAGGCCGGCGTGGCCGTGCCCCCGGGTCTGCCCAACCCGGAAGTGGGCGACGTGAGCTGTGATTCGCGCCGAATCGCTCCGGGCAGCCTGTTTGTCGGCCTGCCGGGCGGGGCCGTGGATGGCGGCCGGTTCTGGCGCCAAGCCCTGGCCGCCGGAGCCGCGGCGGCGGTGATCGGTCCCGCGGCGGCGGCGGCCGACCCCCCGGGCCCGGGCGATGCGGTGGTTGTGGTTGCCGATCCGGTGGCGGCCTGGGCCGGCCAGCTGGCGGCGGCCTTCTGGCAGCAGCCCAGCCAGCAGCTGGCCCTGATCGGGGTCACCGGCACCAACGGCAAGACCACCACCACCTGCCTGATCGAGCATCTAGCGAGCGCCTGCGGCAGCCCCGTAGCCCTATTTGGCACTTTGGTGAACCGCTGGCCCGGCCATAGCCAGACCGCCAGCCACACCACGGCCTTCGCCGATGGACTCCAGGCCCAACTCGCCCAGGCGGTGGCCGCCGGCGCCCGGATCGGGGCGATGGAGGTGAGCTCCCACGGCCTCGACCAACAGCGCAGCGCCGGCTGCCAGTTCGCGGGCGCCGTGTTCACCAACCTCACCCAGGACCACCTCGATTACCACGGGTCGATGGAGGCCTATTTCGAGGCCAAGGCCAAGCTCTTCGCCCCACCGCTGCTGGGCGAGCCCGACACCAGCACCCAGGCCAACCCCCTCCTAGCAGCCAAGGCCGTGGTGAACAGCGATGACGCCTGGGGCGCCCGGCTGGCGGAGCGATTGGGGCACCGCTGCTGGCGCTGCTCCCTGGAGGCCAGCCATGGAGAGCAGGCCGAGATGGGCTTCCGCAACTTGGTGATCGGCCCCGATGGGGTGCGCGGCACGCTCTGGAGCCCCCTAGGTGAGGGGGCGTTCCAATCGCCATTGCTGGGGCGGTTCAACCTGATGAACCTGCTGGAGGCAGTGGCGGCCCTACTGCAGCAGGGTTTGCCCCTTGAAGACCTGCTGGCGGCGGCGGCCAGCTTCCCCGGCGTGCCCGGCCGCATGCAACGGGTGGACCTGGCCCCAGGGGCAGGTGCCCCAGCCGGATCAGGGCAGCGACCCGCCGTTTTGGTGGACTACGCCCACACCCCCGATGGCCTCGACAACGCCCTGGCGGCCTGTCGGCCCTTCACCCAGGGGCAGTTGATCTGTGTGTTTGGTTGCGGCGGCGATCGGGATCGGGGCAAGCGGCCCCAGATGGGGGCGATCGCCGCCCGCCTGGCCGATCGGGTGGTGGTGACCTCGGACAACCCCCGCAGCGAGGAGCCCCAGGCGATCCTGGCCGATGTGGTGGCCGGGATTCCGGCCGGAACCGACCTACAGGTGGAGCCGGATCGGGCCCAAGCGATCGCGACGGCGATTGCCAGCGCTGGGCCAGGGGATCTGGTGTTGATCGCCGGCAAGGGCCATGAGGATTATCAAATCCTGGCCACGGGCCGTATCCATTTCGATGACCGGGAGCAGGCCGAACTGGCCCTAGGCCGCTGGAGAGATGGTGCTAGCGAGCAACCGCTGACAAGCAGCCCCTAGCAGGCCGAGAACGCGCCCTGGATTCGATGTCATTTCGGCTCAAATGCCTGCACTCCGCCCTAACGTCGCCAAACTTCCTAGGCACCTTTGTCTATCCCAATTGGGATTGATTACGCGTTTATGCCTAGAAAATTTCTGGCCGAATTAATCGGCACCTTCACTCTCGTGCTGGGGGGCTGCGGCAGTGCCGTGCTGGCCGCCGTGTTCCCCTACGACAACCCGGCCGCCAACCCCCTGGGCCTGGGCTTCCTTGGCGTAGCCCTGGCCTTTGGCCTCACCCTGCTGACCATGGCCTACACGATCGGCCACATCTCCGGTTGCCACATCAATCCGGCCGTGAGCTTCGGCCTCTGGGCCGGTGGCAAGTTCCCAGGCTCCAGCTTGCTGCCCTATATCGCCGCCCAGGTGATTGGCGCGGTGATGGCGGGTGGTGTGGTGAAGTTGATTGCTAGCGGCCGGCCAGGCTTTGAGTTGGCAGGCAGCAACCCCCTGGCCACCAATGGCTTCGGCGCCCATTCCCCCGGCGGCTATGGCTTCACCGCCGCCCTCGTCACCGAAGTGCTGCTCACCTTCATCTTCCTGCTGGTGATTTTGGGCACCACCGACCGGCTCGCCCCCAGCGGCTTTGCCGGCGTGCCGATCGGCCTCTCGCTCACATTGATCCACCTGATCAGCATCCCCGTCACCAATACCTCGGTGAACCCGGCCCGCAGCACCGGCGTGGCCCTCTGGGTGGGAGGAGCTGCCGTTGAGCAACTCTGGCTGTTCTGGCTGGCGCCGATTGTGGGC
>JAEMQZ010000046.1 GCA_016463595.1 Synechococcales cyanobacterium SupBloom_Metag_052
CCCCTGCTGGTTTGCGATCTGCCTTTTTTGAGCTACCAGTGCGGCCTCGATGGGGCCGTGGCGGCTGCAGGAGCCGTGCTGAAGCACAGCCCGGCCGCGGCGGTGAAGTTGGAGGGGGGCGAACCGGAAACCGTGGCCGTGGTCGACCGGCTGGTGCGCAGCGGCATCCCGGTGATGGCCCATCTTGGCCTCACCCCCCAATCCGTCCATCGCCTCGGCTATCGGCGCCAGGCCACTGATCCGATCAGCCAGGAGCGCCTGCGCCGGGCCGCCCTCACCCTGGAGGCAGCCGGCAGTTTTGCCCTAGTGCTGGAGCACGTGCCGGCCGATCTGGCCGCCAGCCTGCGGCGGGAGCTGACGATTCCCGTGATCGGCATCGGCGCCGGCGATGACTGCGATGGCCAGGTCAGGGTCACGGCTGATTTGCTCGGTCTCACGGAGCGGCAGCCGCCCTTCTGTCCGCCGCTGTTGGCCGGCCGCAGCCTGGCGATCGAGGCCCTGGGGGGCTGGGTCGCGGGCCTGGCTGCCAGCACGGATCCCCTTAGCCCCCCATCAGTTCCCTAACTAGTCAGCCCGCCGTCCGCTCCTCCCACCACGCCACCAGCTCCCGCAGCACCCCATTGCTGAGGGCCAGGCCCTCGGGATCGCTCAGACGCCAGCGGGGCCCTTCCTGGAGGAGCAGCCCCCGCTCGCGGAAGGGCTGCCAGCGGCCCAACAGATCCCCCAGCTCGGCGCTGGTGACGCCCGCTTGGCCGGCCAGGTCCGCCAGGCGCACCCCCTCGCGGCGGCGCAGCCCCACCAGCAGCCGTTCATCGAAGGGCAAGCCAGGGGCCTGGGTACCCCGGCTTGCCGGATGGCTTTCTGCCAGCCACTCGGCGTAGGCGGCGCGGGTACGGGGCCGGGCCAGGCGTTGGCCCCAGGGGGCGCTGGTGGCGCCCAGGCCAAAGCCCCACCAGCCGGCGCCACTCCAATAGACCCGGTTGTGGCGCGAAGCGTGGCCAGGTAGGGCGAAGTTGGAGATCTCGTAGTGGCCGTAGCCGGCGGCTTGGAGGGTCTGGGCCGTCAGCTCCATCAGGTCGGCACCCAGGTCGGCGTCGGGCAGCTCCAGCTCACCCCGGCCCTGGCGCCAGGCAAACACCGTGCCCGGTTCAATGATCAGGTCATAGATCGAGAGGTGGGGCGGCGCCAGGGCCACGGCCTGGGCCAATTGCTGGCGCCAGGCGGCCAGCCCCTGCTCGGGCAGCCCCTGGATCAGGTCCAGGCTCCAGCTGGCCAGGTCGCCCCCCTGGCGGGCCTGGTGGAGCCAGGAGGCCGCCTGCAGCAGGTCGGTGCTGCGGTGGCGCCGCCCTAGCCGTGCGAGCACGGCGTCATCGAAACTTTGGCCGCCCAGGCTCACCCGGTTGACACCGGCGGCGAGATAACCGGCCAGGCGGGGCCCATCGAAGCTGGCCGGATCCATTTCCAGGCTGATCTCGGCCCCCGGGGCGAGGCCGAAGTGGGTTCCCAGGGCCGCCAGCAGGGATCCCACTTGGGCTGGGGTGAGCATCGAGGGCGTGCCGCCCCCCACATACACGGTGGCCAGGGGCGGCCCCGCTGGGGCGGCGGCAATCTCGCCCAGCAGCAGCTCCAGGTAGCCAGCGATTGAGCCGGAATTGGCCCCATCGGCGTGGTCGCCCAGGGGCACCACGGCGAAATCGCAATAGAAGCAGCGCCGGTGGCAAAAAGGAATGTGCAGGTAGGCGCTGCGCGGCGGCCAGGAGCGGCGGTTGACTTGGTCCTCCATGGCACCCCCGCCGGACTTCGGGCTGTGGCCAAGCCCAGACGGGCGGTTAAGCGCCCCAGTCAAAGGCGCCTGGATCGGGCATGCTTCCTGCTCAGGCATCGGGACCAGCAGCTCACAGGCCATGGTTGACAGTCTCATCCTGGTTCTGTTCCTAATCTCCGGGGCCGCTACCGGCTGGCTGGGGGTGGACCTGCTGCCGGAAGACCTGCTGATCCAGGTCACGAACCTGGAGGGCCTGCGCTGGGTGATGGGCGGCTTTGGCGCCTTCTTTGGCCTGGTGGCGGGGTTCTTCTTCCAGCAGCTGCGCAAGCGCCTGATGCGCCAGGTGCGCTCCATGCCCACCGACCTGCTGGTGAGCCGGGCCGTGGGCCTGATCTTGGGCCTGCTGGTGGCCAACCTGCTGCTGGCGCCGATCCTGCTGCTGCCCCTGCCCTGGGAGGTGGTGTTCGTCAAACCGCTGGCGGCAGTACTGAGCAACGTGTTTTTCGGCGTGTCGGGCTACAACCTGGCCGAGGTGCATGGCCGCACCCTGCTGCGCCTGTTCAACCCCGCCAGCGCTGAAGCCCTGCTGATGGCCGATGGCGTGCTGATGCCCGCCAGCGCCAAGATCCTCGACACCAGCGTGATCATCGATGGCCGCATCCGGGGCCTGCTCGATTCCGGCCTGCTGGAGGGCCAGGTGATTGTGGCCCAGGCCGTGATTGATGAATTGCAGGCCCTGGCTGATTCGGCCAACAACGAAAAACGGGCCAAGGGCCGCCGTGGTCTCAAACTGCTGGCCGAATTACGCGAGCAGTACGGCCGCCGCCTGGTGGTGAACACCACCCGCTATGAGGGCAATGGGGTGGACGACAAGCTTCAGAAGCTCACCGCCGACACCGGCGGCACCCTGGTCACCACCGACTACAACCTGGCCAAGGTGGCTGAGGTGCAGGAGCTCAAGGTGATGAACCTGAGTGAACTGGTGATTGCCCTGCGTCCGGAGGTGCAGCCCGGCGACCCGCTCCAACTCAAGATCGTGCGCGATGGCAAGGAGGCCGACCAGGGCGTCGGCTACCTGGAGGACGGCACGATGGTGGTGGTTGAGGGGGGTAAGGGCCGCAGTGGCGAGCGGATCGCCGTCACCGTCACCGGCGCCCTGCAGACCCCAACGGGCCGGATGGTGTTCGCCCGCAGCGACCAGGAGGCGCCGCCGCGTCGAGGCAACCGGGCGAAATCCGAACCGAACCGGCCCGAAGGGCCAGAGCATGACGCCCCAAACCCCCGCTAGGCTCCCGTTCCAGGCCTGCAGTGATCCGCGGATGTCGGTGTCAGCCCCCTACTACGGAGATTCCGCGGCGATGCGCACGCCGCCGCCGGATCTGCCCTCCCTGCTTCTTAAGGAGCGCATCGTTTACTTGGGCCTGCCCCTGTTCAGCGACGACGACGCCAAGCGCCAAATGGGCATTGACGTAACCGAGCTGATCATTGCCCAGCTGCTGTTCCTGGAATTCGACAATCCGGATAAGCCGATTTTCTTCTACATCAATTCCACCGGTACCAGCTGGTACTCGGGCGATGCGATCGGCTTTGAAACCGAAGCCTTCGCCATCGCCGACACCCTCAGCTACGTCAAGCCGCCGGTACACACGATTTGCATCGGCCAGGCCATGGGCACCGCTGCCATGATCCTTTCCGCTGGCACTAAGGGCCACCGGGCCGCCCTACCCCACGCCTCGATCGTGTTGCACCAGCCCCGCAGTGGCGCCCGCGGCCAGGCCACCGACATCCAGATTCGGGCCAAGGAAGTGCTGCATAACAAGCACACCCTGCTCGGCATGCTCTCCCGCAACACCGGTCGCAGCGTCGAGCAGCTCTCCAAGGATTCCGACCGCATGACCTACCTCACCGCTGCTGAGGCGGTGGAGTATGGCCTGATCGATCGGGTGCTCACCAGCCAAAAGGAGTTGCCGACGCCCCTGCCCGGCGCGGCCACCCCGCTCTGATTCGCCCCCGGCCCTGCTCCAAGGCCCCACGGCCCAAGCCATTCCGTCCAGTTCCGCCCGCCACCGCCGCCACCCCAAAGCCATGCCCATCGGCACCCCCAGCGTTCCCTACCGCCTTCCCGGCAGCCAGTACGAGCGCTGGGTTGACATCTACACCCGCCTCGGAGTGGAGCGGATCCTGTTTCTTGGCTCCGAGGTGAATGATGCGATCGCCAACAGCCTGGTGGCCCAGATGCTGTACCTGGATTCCGAGGACAGCTCCAAACCGATCTATTTGTATATCAATTCGCCCGGTGGCTCCGTAACTGCCGGCCTGGCGATCTTCGACACGATGCAATATGTGAAATCCGATGTGGTGACCATTTGCGTCGGCCTGGCGGCCTCGATGGGGGCCTTCCTGCTGGCCGCCGGCACCAAGGGCAAACGCTTGGCGCTGCCCCACAGCCGGATCATGATTCACCAGCCCCTAGGCGGCACCAGCCAGCGCCAGGCCAGCGACATTGAAATCGAGGCGCGTGAAATCCTGCGCATCAAGGACATGCTCAACATGAGCCTGGCCGACATGAGCGGCCAGAGCCTGGAAAAAATCGCCAAGGACACGGACCGGGACTACTTCCTCAGCGCCGCTGAAGCCAAGGACTACGGCCTGATTGACCGGGTGATTTCCCATCCCACCGAGGCGGCCGCCTCCTGAGCGGCTCCTGCTGATGGTCCCCAGACCAGGGGGAGGGGATCCCAACCCTGATCCGGGGCTTGGCAGGCGCTTTCGTAAGCTCCTCCTCTGCCCTGAGCGCACGCCTGATGGCCAAGCTTTATTACGACACCGACGCCGACCTCAGCCTGCTGAATGGCAAGACGGTGGCCATCATTGGCTACGGCTCCCAGGGCCATGCCCATGCCCTCAACCTCAAAGACAGCGGCGTTGCCGTTGTGGTGGGCCTCTATGCAGGCAGCCCCTCGGCCGAGAAGGCCAAGGCCGATGGCCTGGAAGTGCTGAGCGTGGCCGATGCCTGCGCCAAGGCCGACTGGATCATGGTGCTGCTGCCCGATGAGTTCCAGAAGGCCGTCTACGACGCCGAGATCGCGCCCCACCTGGCCGCCGGCAAGGTGCTCAGCTTCGCCCACGGCTTCAACATCCGCTTCGAGCTGATCAAGCCGCCGGCTGAGGTCGATGTGGTGATGATCGCCCCCAAGGGCCCGGGCCACACCGTGCGTTGGGAATACCAAAACGGCATGGGCGTGCCCGCCCTGTTCGCCATCCACCAGGACGCCACCGGCAATGCCCGGGCCCTGGCCATGGCCTACGCCAAGGGGATCGGGGGTACCCGCGCTGGCATCCTCGAGACCAACTTCAAGGAAGAAACCGAAACCGACCTGTTCGGCGAACAGGCCGTGCTCTGCGGTGGCCTCTCCGAACTGGTCAAGGCCGGCTTCGAGACCCTGGTGGAAGCGGGCTATCAGCCCGAGCTGGCCTACTTCGAGTGCCTGCACGAGGTGAAGCTGATCGTTGATCTGATGGTGAAGGGCGGCCTCACCGCCATGCGCGATTCGATCTCCAACACCGCCGAATACGGCGATTATGTGAGTGGTCCGCGCCTGATCACGGCCGAAACCAAGGCTGAGATGAGGCGCATCCTCGGCGACATCCAGGACGGCACCTTCGCCCGCAACTTCGTGGCCGAGTGCGACGCCGGCAAGCCGGAGATGAAGCGCATCCGCGAGCGCGATGCCCAACACCCGATCGAGCAGGTGGGCAAGGGCCTGCGTGCCATGTTCAGCTGGCTGAAGACCGCCTGATCAGGCCCATGCCTCCTTCTTTGGGTTGGCTGACGCCATGAACCTGGCCCCTGGGGTGGATTCCGTTGGGATCCACCCCTTTTTGCTGGTGCTGCTGGCCTGCGGCCTTGATCGGCTCCTGGGCGATCCGCCCGGCTGGCCCCATCCGGTGGTGCTGATGGGCTGGTGGATCAGCCGCCTGCGTTACCTGGGAGAAGTCTGGGCTGGGGACCGCCCCTGGGCCCTGCGCCTGGCCGGCTTTGGCATCACCGGCCTGCTGGTGGGTGGCAGCGGCCTGGCGGGCTGGGGCCTGGAGCAGCTGGCCCGCCTGTGGCCAGCCCTGGGCCTGCCCCTAGTGCTCGTGGGCTTGGCCAGCGCCCTGGCGGGGAGAAGTTTGGAACAGGCGGTGCAGGCTGTTTTGGCGGTGTTGCCCGAGCCCGGCGGCCTGCAGCTTGGGTGCCTGGAGCCGGCCCGGCAACGGCTGGCCTGGTTTGTGGGGCGCGACACGGCCGAGCTGGATCGGCCGGCCATTTTGCGGGCGGCGGCCGAAAGCGCCAGTGAAAACGCCGTGGATGGCCTGTTTGGTCCCCTGTTTTGGATGCTGGTCGGCGCGGGCCTGCTTCTGGCTGGCAGCGACCATGCTGGTCCCGGCCCCCTGGCCCTGGCCTGGGCCTATAAGGCCAGCAGCACCCTCGATTCCATGCTCGGCTACCGCCAGGGCCGCCTGCTCTGGCTGGGCACGGCCGGCGCCAGGCTGGATGACCTGCTCACCTGGCTGCCCTGCCGCCTGGTGGCCCTGGGGTTGCCCCTGGCGGCGGGCCAACCCCGCAAAACCTGGCGCCTGTTCCAGGCAGCCCTGGCCGATGGCGCCGCCGATCCATCCCCGAATGCGGGGGTGTCCCAGGCGGCCTACGCCCATGCCGTGGCGGTGCAGCTGGGCGGCGCCAACTCTTATGGCGGCCACTGGCGCCAAAAACCCTTACTGGCCCAGGGGCAACCCCCACCCGATCGGGCGGCGATTGGCAAGATCCTGGCCTTGAGCCGCCGGCTGGAAGCGCTCTGGCTGGCGGTGGCCCTAGGCGGTGCCTGGGCCTGGCTTCAGTAGGCGCCGCGATCGCGGGGGAACAGGATCACGCCGATCGTGCGCAGGATGATTTGCAGATCGAGCCAGGCATTGCGGTTGCGGGCGTAGTGGAGATCGAGCCTTACCCGGTTGGGGTAGCTGAGGTTGTTGCGGCCAGAAACCTGCCATAGGCCCGTCAGGCCGGGACGCACCGCCAGCACCGCATCCATCGAGCGGCCGTAGCGCTCCAGCTCGTCCCACACGATCGGCCTTGGCCCCACCACGCTCATCTGGCCCTTGAGCACATTGATGAACTGGGGCAGCTCATCGAGGCTGGAGCGGCGCAGAAAACGGCCGATCGGGGTGATGCGTGGATCGGCCTTTAGTTTGAAATCGCGGGCGAATTCGGCCCGTAATTCCTCCGAGGAGGCCAAGACGGAGGCCAGATGGCGGTCGGCATCCTTGCGCATCGTGCGGAACTTGATGCAGCCGAAGGATTTGTAGCCCCGGCCAATGCGGCGCTGCACGTAGAACACCGAGCCGCGCGAGCTCAGCTTCACGACCACCGCCAGCACCAGAAACACTGGCGCGCCCAGGCAAAGCACCGCCAGCGAGAAGGCAATGTCGCCGGCCCGCTTGATCACCCGGCCGCGGAGGGATTGGCCCGCCAGCAGTCGATGGGCCGTGGGATCGGCCGGAATCGTGGCCAGGGGAGTCAACGGCGCTGGCGCCCCAGGGGAACAGGGCTTCATTAAAACGGCCCAGACCTCGTCGATCTGGGCCTGGGCGGTCACTCAAGCCAGAGGCACAGAAGCTTGTGGCCACAAAGCACCCATAACGCAAAGGGTCCTGGGCGTGGCTTGCCTAGGGCCGGTGAGCCCATTGATTGATCAGCCGATCAGCCGATCAGCCTGGGGCGCCGTCCCAGGCCAGGGCTTGGCTGCGCTGCGCCCGCCCCAACCCGTGGTCGTGCCAGGCGCGCTCGAGCACCGCGGCGAACCGTTGGCGGAACAGGCTGCCACTGAAGCGCCCGGCCCAGGCCCGCTGGCGTTCCGGCGGTAACTGGCGCCAGAGTTGCCCCTGGTGAAAGTGCTCCAGGGCGGCCACCAGGCTGGCGGCGCTCTGCTCGGGGAACAGCAGGCCCGTGGGCTGGGCGAGGCCCTGGCTGAGGCAGCGCACCGTATCGAGCAGGCCGCCGCCGCCAAAGCCGATCACCGGCGCCCCCGCCGCCATCGCCTCCACCGGGGCGATGCCGAAATCCTCCAGGCCGGCAAACACGTAGGCGCGGCAGCGCTCCAGCAGCCCATTCACCACCGCGGCGTCCTGGCGGCCCAGCAGGGTCACGCTCGGGCCGGCCAGGGCCTGCAACCGCTGGCGCTCGGGCCCATCGCCCACCACCAGCAGGGGTAACCCCGTGCGGTTAAAGGCCTCAATCACCAGGTCCACCCGCTTGTAGGGCACCAGCCGGCAGAGGCAGAGATAGGTGTCATCACGGGGCTGGTCCCAGCGGAACCGCTCCACGGCCACCGGTGGGTGCACCACCTCAGCGCGGCGGCCCCAGTAGCGGCGGATGCGTGCGGCCGTGAAGCGGGAGTTGGCCACCAGCTGGTCGGGCCGCTGGCTGCTGGCCAGATCCCATTGCCGCAGCTGGTGCAGCTGCAGGCGAATCAACGGACCCAGGGGAGTGCGGGCTAGGGCCGATTGGGCCAGGTAGGCGTGCATCTGGTCCCAGGCGTAACGCACGGGGGTGTGCACATAACTGACATGCAGCTGGTCGGGACTGGTCAAGACCCCCTTGGCCACCAGGTGGCTGCTGCTCACCACCAGCGGGTAGGCGCCCAGGTCGAGCTGCTCGATGGCGAGGGGCAACAGGGGCAGGTACTGCTGCACATGGCTGACACCCCAGGGCAAGGCCTGGATGAAGCTGGTTTGGATCGGGCGGCCAGCCAGCCAGCTCCCGGGCCGCCGACTCTCGCCATCCACCAGGGCATGGAGCTGGGGCTGCCCCAGGAGCTGATCTAATTCCCGCACCACCAGCTCGGCCCCCCCGACCGAGCGGGGGGTGAACCATTCGTGCACCAGGGCCGCCGGGCCAGGGAGGGAGCTCATGGGCCGCACCCTAAGGCTGGGTGTCAGGTCCAGAACAGATCACAAAAGCTGTCAAGCCGTTGCGGCGATCCGCCGGAATCTCGATGCTGAACGCAGCAAGACCTAACCATGCCGATTCGCGCCCTACTGGAAGAGGCCCTCGTGGAGCCCTCGATTGGGGAAACTCCCTGCTTCATCTGGCATGCCACCCCGGTGGGCATTGCGGCCCTGTGGCGCCTGGGCCAGGCTCCCACCCCACCCCCTTTTGAAGATGCCCTTAAGGAAGGCCTGGCCGTGGGCCTGGACCTCAGCCGCGAGGAGCGGGAGTTTCACCAACTGGGCGTGGGCTTGGTGCTGTTGTTTCACAGTTGAGTGGGTCTGCCCCTGCTGGGGCTGATGGCCCACCTGCCCTAGGTCGGTTGGGCGCCTTACTTAGGTGAAAACCCGAGTGGCCACTTCCACCACCGCAAAACCGATCAGGGCCATTAAGGCCAAGAGGGAACTCACCTGAGACACACCCGAATCCTCGAACTGGGCCAATCCTAAAGAGAATCTGTAGGAGTGCCGCCCCCTGGCGGGCAAGGTTGCATATCAACACACCCAGGTGCCTTGCCCGGCGGGTCCTTGGGCGTTGCTGAGATCAGCCCCAGGCTCAGGAGTGCTGCTGCAGGTTGAGAAGGGATTGAGGGGGGCATTTCTTGGTCGGTTGGCTGGCCTGCTTGTTGATCACAATCAATGCAGAGGCGAACCAGCTGAAGGAACGGAAATCCCAGGGCCACCGCCATCTGCTTCAACACCAAAGCCAATGAGATTTGGATGGGCTTCAAGCCAAGGATTAAGGCGTTGCCTCAAATCAGCGAGTAGATTGAGCAGACGGGGATGATTTTCAAATTCCCGCTTTACCACTAAATTGTCCCCCACCATTAGGGGTAATTGTAGGGGCAGAAAATATTGGGGTTGGGGGTAAAATCTAATTGAGAAGATCGATGCGTAGCCAATTAGTAACTCCGATTGCCAGCGCCCTTCCCATTTGGCTCGATTGTAACGGCTGATCCCGGAAGGGGAGTTCCACAGGCCAATGCGTTTTAAGCAGTCCTCTAGTTGCGGAAATGCACCATCGGGTAGGGCTAGCGACGGATATTGAGAGACCATCTCAAAGGTCAATCCATCTCGAGCGGTGAGTAAGGGGTGATTCTCGCCAACGACTAGGCTAAGGGGATGCCGCAGCAGCGGAAAAGACGCGAAATCTGGGTCATCCTGATCGGGCACATCTGGATAGGCGCCAATCCAGGCATCCAAGATACAATCTCGCAGAAGGTTGAGGGGTTGCTGCACATTGAGCAGATCATGATTCCCTGGCAGCCAGCCTTCTGGTGTGGGCTCCAAATAGGTTTTGGCTGACCAATGCATGGCCTCAATACGCAGGCAACGTCCACCTAGCCAGCGATGGCGTTGATGCACTACCCGCTCAAGATTTAAAAGGCTGGCATCTCCTTTAAGGTGCCATTCGCCGTTGTTCTTAGAAGCTTTAACACCAAATACGGCTTCGCAGCGATTAATATTACGGCTGATTGTCGATTGGTGCTGCCCCAGGCGTTTCGAGGCGATTGCGCCAGATCTAAGCCAGAGCACGCCGTCAAGGGACGCGAGCGTATCAACATCAACCACGACGGACTTTAGTTAAAATAATTAATTAGTCCTACTTTAGGCCGCGCGGCTACCCTCCTGAATGGTTCTTGTTAAAAAATGCACAATTCGCATCCACCCCTGGCCTGTCTTGCGGTAATCGCAATTTAGGGGCCGGAAATTACTGTTTCCGCAAGAGCGGCAATGGTGCCAAATCACATTTGGCCTCACCACGGCCTCACGCCGCTTTGTAGCGTGCCGCACAGCAGGTTTGAAGCTGCTGCATTAGAAGCAGCGGATAGGCCCCGTTCTGGGGTTGAAAATTTATTAATTCTTTCCTAGTGCGTGCCTCAACTTTTGTAAGCGCTGCCGATATCTTAAGGAAATCGGCCAGTCTTTTTGAAAAATACTTTCCCAGGCCCTTGGTGATCGCTGAGCTGGCAAGTCATTGCCATGTCAGTCCAAAAACCTTGAGCAAGGTCTTTGTTGGTGTCGTTGGTGAAGCCCCCAGCACAACCATTAAGCGCTGGCGCTTAAAGAAGTTGGCCCATTCGATTGTGAGAAAGCCGGAAGAATCATTGCTCTGGCATGGAGTTGAAACCGGCATTACGTTTACGCGCTTGGACAAACTGCTATTTCGGGAAATGTACTGCCAAGATATGTGTGACTTTAAACGAGCCTGTGACCCTGTGCGGCAGCAAGCCACCTCCTTTATCCCTTGGGATGAGCATTGTGATGCCACTAGGGAAATTGAATTGATTATCCAAGCCAGTGGTTGCAATCAATTAGGGCATTGTGTTGCCAGTCAAAGCGGGCCTGTCGATCGGGCTAGCCTGCAAATAGAGCGTAGTAATGATCCCTTAAAATTAGGTTCTCGATCTCCACAGTTAGGCCGCAGTCATTGAAGTCTGAGGCTGGTGGCAGCCTCAATTCCCGTAACCATTCCACCAGGAAGCGGCAATCCCGCATCTCCACGGCCAATGTGCTCACATCCAGCCCGCCATAGTCTTCTAGCCGGATTGATCGCTGCAAGTCATCGAGCTCCACACAGATGGCGCGATAGAGAGCGTATTCACGATCGGTGAGCTGGATAATCGTTTTGCGATAGGTATCATCCATGCCGGATCTGCCCCATGCCATTGCTGGTCTCCGGGGATTGTCTTTGATAACAAGTATGGTTCTGAAGATTTCCCATAACCCCTACCTTTCCGTAAACCCAGCCTAGGGTGAACTAGCCAAGGTGGACTGATGTTCTGGCACATTGCTGTTGATGAGCGCCATTGAGCGACTCCTTAGGGAGGCGCCGCTTACGGCTGGTTGTGCGTTGGGCAGGCGGCTTCAGGGCTGAGCCATGGCCGACCTAGGCCCTCTTGCCGGGGCGGGGGTCGTGGGGATTACGGGTCTAGCGGTGGGGGTTTGTTGACACTATCCCTAGGGGGTTGCGCATCCCTAGGCAGCACCTCTAGTGTCTTGAAAGCATTTCGGCTGGGGCTTGGCCCCAAACCGCAACGGCATGAAGACCCTGATCAAGACCCTGGCCCACGGGCTCAGCCTCGAAGGCGAGACCAGGCCCCTGGCGCCGACGGTGTACACCACGGCGATCCGCTCGGAGGGGGCCTTGGTGGAATCCCTGGCCGGCATCGCCCAGATCGCCCAGGGGTTGGGCTTCACTCGCTCTAGGGAAACGATCTATTCCTCGGATGGCCTTAGTGCCACCTATCACGCTGAACACGACGATTGGGCCGTTTCCCTGGCCATTGATTGCTGCACCTTGAGGAAAACAGCGTCCCTGGCGGTCAGTGGTATTTACAATGATGAGGCCTACACCCTCTTTAATGAGGCGAGTTCCCAGCTGTTTGGCGAGTGCTGATCGCTACGAGTGTCTTCTTGCTTGGTGCCTGAGCGCTGATTTTTGAAACCATGCTGGCAATACTTTTGCTTCCTGGCTAGTCACTTTGCCATTTGTCGCGGCGCCCCCACCGCCAGACCAAGCAGAGACGCCAAGGCGCCTGCGGGACTCTTTAGAAGGTCTTCCCACAAAAAATAATACAAGTAACCACCAGCGCTAACCGACCTTGCCATTATCGGAGTAGCTATTAAGCAACAATGGATCAAGATTAGGCCTACCTTTTGCCAGCAGCACTGCGCTGGGATAGCAATGGCGATTTTGGATCTGAGTTTTAAGGTGTCTACTGGATTGACTCCAGGCACTGGCCGTCACTCTTAACGATCAGCAAGCGAGAGTTTAGCAAAGGCGCTGATAAATCACGCAGCTTAATAGTGGGCTATTAGTAAATAGGAGAACTACCTGAAAGCGAACCACTCCAATCGTTGACTAGCACCAGCATTGTCAACCAACTCCACACCCTTGACTGTTCCATCACTCTTGTACCAAGGGTCTTCGCAGATAGAGGCGAACACTTGTTTTGCCTCTTCTAGCGACTGGTAGTTGCCTACCTGCAGGATGCCCCAGGAATCGTGGGTGTTCACGGCATAGGTCATCGCATTAGGTGGTGATGGAATCAGACTGGGAGTGAAGCTGGAAAACCCGTCGGCGTAATGATTTCATCTTCAGTGCCTACGACTGCGGAGCACTGCTTTCAATCCCGAGAATCAACTTCCAATGATTGCTCCAGAAGAAAGGCAGCAAGATTGCTCAATGATCTCCCTTCAGCAAGACTCCGCTTCCGTAGTTTCTGCGCTGTCATGGCGGACACAGTAACAGTGATCCGCTTAGGGGAAAGGAAGCCAGTCCCCTTGCCCGAATCTTTATTAATCCCCGACGAAGCATTCATATGCCGCTCCCCTACCCTGAAGAACCGCCCTATTTTAGCGCAGCCAGCCAGTGGTGGATGAGCATTTCTGCCTAAAGATCAAACTATTTAGGATCAAACTTTTCAGCACCCTGGGCAATGATCGCGGTGGCGATCGCACTGATGGACCTGCCAGTGCTGCTCAAGGCTTACGCGCAGGCAAAAATCTTCTAATTTTAGTTGGGAGTGCTTAATATCGGTGTTGTGGTTCACCATTTGCTGGCACGGAAGCCGTCGATGCCTGGCAGTCGGCTAACGGAGAAATGGCATAGGCATGGAAATTTTTTTTTGGGACGTTTACCTACTCTGTACGCCTTAAGTAAAAACCGTTTACGCACCTGTTTTGTCCTGGATCACGCCACTTGCGAAAAATGTCCCATCGAAACCTCCCGCCTAGCCACCCACCGCGGCAACCGCCAAGTCGGGTGCTCTCCATGGGGAATCAAACCCTGATGAATCGATAGGTTAGCAGCGGTCGGGTTACCAACAAACCGCATCAACTTTTGCCAAAAAAATCGGCAAATAGTATGACTTGCAACTATAAAGTTTTCTTTCGTGCTATAATTAAGCTTCGGAATTTGCCGGCTCCTTATGAGTTTTGAATTTGGTGATCCAGATATTTTTGATCAGATTTACGAGAATTCCTATTGGGGCAAGGGTTCTGGGGGTGGAAGTTCCCCCGAAGCGACGCAACCCTACAAAGTATTCCTCGAAGATTTTATTCGGCAATATAAAATTCAATCAATCGTTGATCTTGGTTGCGGCGACTGGCAGTTTTCAAAATTTCTAGACTTTGGCGGCGCCACATATATTGGCATCGATGCGTCTAAGCGTGTAATCGCAAATAATCAGAAGTTATTTACAAGATTAGGCGTTTCCTTTGCCAATCTTCCAAGGAATCATCATGACATCCCTTCCGCAGACCTATTGGTTTGCAAGGATGTGCTGATGCATCTAAGCACAAAGGAAGTTCAGGATATCTTGTCAATTCTACCGAACTACAAATATGCTTTAATCACGAATGATGTTCCTTGCCTATCTGCTTTTGGCGCAATTCTTCTTAAGCTGCGGCGTCCATTCTCGCCCATTGTTAATAGAGAAATAAAAACAGGAGACTTCAGGGTCCTTGACCCAACCCAACCCCCATTCAACCTTAAGCTCAAAAAAGTATTTGAATGGAAGGGCAGCAACCTAATCCTTGGTAAAGATTGTGGCTGGAGAAAAAGAACTTATTTGCATCAGTAATGCAAAAATGTGGGGTGGTGGGGTTGAGGAATCCATTGAGTGCCTTATCGCCAAGGCAGGCGCCAACCGCAGAACCTGCCCATACCCTTGCATACAAAACCCAGCAAAACCCGATGAAGCGCCGGCTTTTGCGCGCACTGAACGCTGCGACGCCGCTGATGGGCGCCAAGGCCCACGGCGCCAAGTTGTGATGTCTCACCCTTTTTTGATGCTGGTGCCTTGGTTGGTCTTGGCAGCTGCCGTTGCTCTTAAAATCTGCCAGTTCGGCAATGCCCTTCAACGGCAGCTCACTGTCAAAACCCTAAGCACCGGCCAGTTCAGGCAGTCCTTGGAGCGGATCTGGGCAAAGGAGC
>JAEMQZ010000047.1 GCA_016463595.1 Synechococcales cyanobacterium SupBloom_Metag_052
CCCCAGCCCCTTCCTCCCCTGTTGCAGCAGCCCGCCATCCGCCAGTTCCTGCTCACGGCGCTTGGGGCCTTGCCATGAGCACCACTGCAAGCGGCCCCAACGCCAGCGGCCCCGAACCCGGGGAGCAGGCTGTTCTGGGGCCCGATGACTTAGGCAACAGCCTGCCGGGCACGGTGTATCTCGTGGGGGCCGGTCCAGGCGATCCCGACCTGCTCACCCTCAAGGCCCATCGGCTGCTCAGCCGCTGCGATGCCCTCGTCTACGACTCCCTGGTGCCCCGGGCCCTGCTCGACCTGGTGCCAGAAGGCTGCGAGTGCCATTTCGTCGGCAAGCGCCGCGGCCACCATTCCGTGCCCCAACCCACCACCAATGCGGTGCTGGTGGAGCTGGCCCAACGCCACCGCTGCATCGTGCGACTCAAGGGGGGCGATCCCTTCCTGTTCGGCCGCGGCGGCGAGGAGGCGGCCCACCTGGTCAAACAGGGGGTGGCGGTGCAGGTGGTGCCTGGGGTGACGGCGGGTATCGCCGCCCCGGCCTACGCGGGCATCCCCGTGACCCACCGGCGGGCCGGCTCCAGCGTCACCTTCGTGACCGGCCATGAGGAGATCGATAAGGGTCGCCCCGGTGTCGACTGGCGCGGCCTGGCCCGCAGCAGCGATGGGCTAGTGATCTACATGGGCCTGCACAACCTGACCCAAATCTGCGCAGAACTCATGGCCGGCGGTTTGGCCGGCAGCACCCCGGCGGCGGTGGTGCAGCAGGGCACCGTGACCGGCCAACGCCAATTGATCACCACGCTCGCCGACCTGGCTGAGCGGGTCGAGGCCGAAGGCTTCGGCTCCCCCGCCATCGTGGTGATCGGCGCCGTGGTGGCGGAGCGGATTCCCCAGTGCGCCCCGGAACCGGCCCTGGTGGAGATGCCAATTCCCTTCTAAAGCAGCACCCCTACTCGAGCCGCAACACCCCCTGGGTGCGCTCCCGGCGCTGCTGGTCCTGGGCCCGGTAGAACTCCTGGCAGCCGTCCCGGGGGGACAGCACACAACTCACGTAGTTGGAGGCATCAATTAGGGCGGCGCGGATCGCCTTGGCCGCAGGCGTGCGCTGGGACTGGCTGTTGTTCGAGCCAAATTGCAGGGTGCCTGCGGCGGCGGTGAGGGCCTGACCGGTAGTGCCCATATTGGGAGCCAGCCAAAGGGCTAGACCGGCGGCGGGCGCCAGGCTGCCGCCATTGGCGCGGGCTTCAGCCGTGTTGCTGGCCCGCCCTTCGACGGTGCGCGCACCGATGATCTCGCCGGTGCTGCTGTCGACAATGCGGATATCGAGGGCGACGTAATCCTTGGTTTCCAGCTGCTGCTTAGCGGTGCCAAAACCGAGCAGGCCGAAGTTGCTGCCAGATTGCTTGTTCTCCACGTTGTTGTCGTAGGCCGTGAGGGTGCCCAGCACGATGTAGCGGGCGCCGGTCATCTGGCCCTTTTTGGCGGCGTTGCTGCCCTTTTTGACGATGCCCAGTTCGGCCAGCTCCTGCTCGGACAACACCTGCTTGAGGTTGCTGCGCTCCACCACCTGGATGTCACCCGTGGCGGAGAGTTCATTGGCCAAAGTGGCGGCCAGGTCCTGGGCCACCGATCCCTGCCACCACCAGGTGGGCTGGGTCACGGTGTTCTTGAACTCCGGCACCGACACGGTGGGCTTGCTCCTGGGTCGTGCCGGGCGGGGCTGCTGATAAGGCTGCTGATAGGGCTGTTGGGGCAGGGGCTGGGGATACTGCTGGGCCCCTGCGGGCAGGCCCGCAGTCCCGACAAGCAAGCAGGCGAACAGGCAGGCGCTGCGGCGGTTTGGGGTCATTGCGGCCGGAAAAAAGGGACGATCCATCAAGCCATGCTGGCCTGGAGCGGGCGACCTGGCTTGGGGCTCCAATCATCAAGCCATCAGGGCAGCCGCAGGTCCACGGTCACGGCATCGGGGCTAGCTCCCCGCCAGGGGGCTGCCGCTGGATCCAGCGGAGCTTCAGCACCGGTGGGCTCCTGGGGCAGGAAGCCCCCGTCTTCGCTCAGCAGGGTCCAGCGCTGCAGGATCGGGCCGGCAGTTTGGGAGCCGCCCGCTTGGCAGACATGGTTGCGGTTCAGTTCCTCGAAACCCAGGCTCCCCAGGGAGGAAATCAGAGCAGGAAATAGCGCTGGGCCATCGGCAGCACCTCCGCCGGCTCACAGGTGAGCAGTTCGCCGTCGGCGAACACTTCATAGGTCTGGGGATCCACCTCCACCTTGGGCAGGGCGCTGTTGTTGCGCATGGCGGCCTTACCGATGCCCCTGGTGTTCTGCACCGGCACACACAGGCGGCTCAGGCCCAGCTTGCGGGGCAGGTCGGCCTCGAGGGAGGCCTGGCTCACAAAGGTGAGGCAGCTGGGAGCTAGGGCCTTACCGAAGCTGGCGAACATCGGCCGGCCATGGACAGGCCCGGGGGTGGGGATCGAAGCATTGGCATCGCCCATCTGGGCCCAGACGATCGAACCGCCCTTGATCACCAGCTCCGGCTTGACACCAAAGAAGCCCGGTTTCCACAGCACCAGATCGGCCAGCTTGCCCACCTCCACCGAGCCCACCTGGCTATCCACCCCATGGGCGATCGCCGGATTAATCGTGACCTTGGCGATGTAGCGCTTGAGGCGGCTGTTGTCGTTGCGGCCACCCCCCGGACCGGCGGCATCTTCGGGCAGGGCGCCCCGTTGCACCTTCATCTTGTGGGCGGTCTGGAAGGTGCGAATGATCACCTCACCCACCCGGCCCATGGCCTGGGAATCGCTGGCGATGATGCTGAAGGCGCCGATGTCGTGGAGGATGTCCTCGGCGGCGATCGTTTCGCGGCGGATGCGCGATTCGGCGAAGGCCACGTCCTCGGGAATGCGCGGATCGAGGTGGTGGCACACCATCAACATGTCGAGGTGCTCCTCCAACGTGTTGCGCGTGTAGGGACGCGTTGGATTGGTGCTGCTGGGCAGCACATTGGATTCGCCGCAGATGCGAATGATGTCGGGGGCGTGGCCGCCACCGGCCCCCTCGGTATGGAAGGTGTGGATGGTGCGGCCGGCGATGGCGCGGATCGTGTCCTCCACGAAGCCCGCCTCATTGAGGGTGTCGGAGTGGATGCACACCTGCACATCGAACTGATCAGCCACCGATAGGCAGCAATCGATCGCCGCCGGGGTGGTGCCCCAGTCCTCATGCAGCTTGAGGCCGCAGGCCCCGGCGCGGATCTGTTCCTCCAGGGCGGCTGGGGTGCTGGCATTGCCCTTGCCGAAGAAGCCCAGGTTCACCGGCAGCCCTTCGGCGGCCTGGAGCATGCGGGCCAGGTGGAAGGCGCCGGGGGTGCAGGTGGTGGCGTTGGTGCCGGTGGCCGGGCCGGTGCCGCCGCCCAGCAGGGTGGTGACGCCACTGGCCAGGGCCGTTTCGATCTGCTGGGGGCAGATGAAATGGATGTGGGTGTCGATGGCGCCGGCGGTGACGATGTGGCCCTCGCCGGCAATCGCCTCGGTGCCCGGGCCGACGATGATGTCGACCCCATCGGTGATATCGGGGTTGCCCGCCTTACCGATCGCACAGATGCGGCCGTCGCGCAGGCCGATGTCGGCCTTCACGATCCCCCACCAATCGAGGATCAGGGCGTTGGTAATCACCGTGTCCACGGCCCCATCGGCGCGGCTGGTCTGGGCCTGGCCCATGCCATCGCGGATCACCTTGCCGCCGCCGAACTTCACCTCATCGCCGTAGCTGGTGAAGTCCTTCTCCACCTCCAGGATCAGCTCGGTGTCCGCCAGCCGCAGCCGGTCGCCGGTGGTGGGTCCGTAGGTCTCGGCGTAGGTGCGGCGGTCGATCCGGTAGGGCATGGCCTCTCTGGCGGCGGGGGAGGGAAAACGGGAATCGGAACGGGGAGGAGCTTGGCGCCCCTAATCCAGGGGTCCGTTAATGCGGCCGTTGAAGCCGAACACCCGGCGCGCCCCGGCGAAGGGCACCAGGTTCACCTTGCGGCTGTCGCCCGGTTCAAAGCGGATCGCCGTGCCGGCGGGGATGTCGAGCCGCAGGCCGCGGGCGGCCTCGCGATCGAACAGCAGGGCGGCGTTGGCCTCAAAGAAATGGAAATGGGACCCCACCTGCACGGGCCGGTCGCCGCTGTTGGCCACGCTGAGGGTGGTAACCGGGCGACCGGCATTGAGTTCGAGCGTGCCGGGTTCGCTGAACAGTTCGCCGGGAATCAGGGGAGCCATGGCGGTAAGGGCTGGGGTGGGAAAGGGCTGCCGAGGGGAAAAGCCGGAAGGGGGTCCGGCTCAGCGGATCGGGTCGTGCAGGGTGACGAGCTTGGTGCCATCGGGGAACACCGCCTCGATCTGCACCTCCTGCACCAGCTCGGCGATGCCCTCCATCACCTGGTCGCGACCCAGCCAGGTGGTGCCCTCGGCCATCAGCTCGGCCACGCTCTTGCCATCGCGGGCGCCCTCGATCACCAGGAAGCTCAACCAGGCCACCGCCTCGGGGTAATTGAGCTTCAGGCCCCGGTTGAGGCGCCGTTCCGTCAGCAGGGCCGCCGTAACGATCAGGAGCTTGTCCTTTTCCTGGGGGGTGAGGTGCATGCAAAGGGGGTGGCCAGGGGCACTTTGGCAGCGGCCGTGGCTACGGCAGCGTTCATGAAGAGGGGCTGCTCCCTGGTGAACAAGCCACAGCCGGTGAGGGCCAGCAAGCCCACCAGGCCAAGGCCACGTCCCATCCCTAGGGAAAGACGGGGAAGGCCTGGCGTTCCACTGACTTGGCTCCCCATTCCATCTCTTGCCGGTGCAGATCCAACCTATCGAGCGGGCGGCAACGCCGATGACCACTTAGCCCCGGGGCTAGGCGAGGGGGCTGGGCGGGCCCTGGCCTAGGCCAGCAGGCTGCGCCAGAACGATTCCGCCAGGGCGCTGGCCCCGTGAGGGTCGCCAGCCGGCTGGCCGGCTGCTGCCACGGCCTGGCCATTCACGGCCCGAATCGGCCGGCAGCCCAGGCTGTTCAGCAACAGGGCCGCGCTGACTGAGTGATTGGCCGAGTCCTTGCTTGGGTCATGAACTGAGTCATCAACTGGCTGGAGCAGGAGCGCCGGATCGAGGCTGGCTTCCCGGGCCAGACCCAGGGCCAGGGCCCGGGCCCGCATCACCCCCGGCAGGCAGCCACTGGTAACGGGCGGCGTCAGCCAGGCGCCTGCCACGAACAGCACGAGGTTGGCCGTGGCGCCACAGCAGAGCTCGCCACCGGTGCCCAGCAACAAGGCCTCCTCGGCGCCGGCGCTGCGGGCCTCGCGCCGGGCCTGGATCGCCTGGCCATAGGCAAAGGTTTTGCACTGGCTCAACAGGCTGGCGCCCTGGCGCCGTTCCAGCTGGCTGATCCACACCGTTACCGGCCTGAAGCTGGGCTGCAGCGGCGTGAACTGCAACCAGAAACGGTGCAGCAAGGGCGCCTCGCCCTCGGCGGGTAGATCAATGCCCCGGGCTAGCGCAGATCCCCGGCTCCAATTCAGGCGCAGGGCCCCGCTTAAGGCCCTGCCCCCAGCCTGGGAACGCTCCAAGGTGGCCGCAATCAGGGGCTCGAGCCCTTGCCGGTTGGGGGGCGCCTCCATGCCCAAGAGGGCAGCCGAGCGGTGCCAGCGCTCGAGATGGGCATCCAGCAGCCGGGGCTGCCCCTGCTCCAGCAGCACCGTTTCAAACAGGCCATCGGCCAGGGTCAGGCCGCGATCATCGAGGGGCAGGCTCAACTGGTCGGGCCGGCCCCACTGGCCCCGCTGCGGATGCTGGCTGGGGTCGCCGATCCAGGCGATTGGCTTTGGGAGGTCTTGGCCGCCGCTCATGCCAGGGCCTCCAGCAGGGGTTGGAGTTTCCAGCCCAGTTCCTCCGCTTCCCCAGCCGGATCGGAATCGGCAACGATGCCGCAGCCGGCGTGGACCCGCAGGCGCTGGCCCTTGACCATGACGCTGCGGATCAGGATGTTGCTATCGAAGCTGCCATCGGCGCCGAGGCGGAACAGGGAGCCGCAGTAGGGGCCCCGCGGCACCGGCTCGAGCTCGCTCAAGCGTTGGCAAGCGCGCACCTTGGGGGCGCCCGTGATCGAGCCCCCCGGCCAGCTGGCCCGCAGCAGGTCCACCAGGCCCAGGCCAGGCCGCAGCTGGCCCCGCACCACCGAGGTGAGGTGGTGCACCTGGCGATAACTCTCCAGCCCCACCAGCTGGTCGACCCGGATCGAGCCCGGCTGGCAGACCCGGCCCAGGTCGTTGCGCATCAGGTCGACGATCATCACGTTCTCGGCCCGGTCCTTGGGGTTGGTGACCAGGTCGGCGGCGGCATCGGCATCGGCCAGGGGATCGCTGCTGCGGGGGCGGGTGCCCTTGATCGGCCTGGTCTCCACCGCGCCGCTCGCCGAAACCTGCAGAAACCGTTCCGGCGAGGCCGACAGCACGGCCTCGAGGCTGCTGCAATCACCTGCCCTGGCGGAGCCACCAACGCTGGCGGCACTGGCGCCGGCAATCGCCAACCCAGAGAAGGGGGCCGGGCAGTGGCGGCGCAACCGGCCATAGAGGGCCAGGGGATCGGCGGCAGCTGCCAAATTCTGTTCGCAACAGGCGCTGAGGTTGGCCTGAAACAAATCGCCCCTGGCGATCAACTCGCGCACCTGGCCCACCTGCTCGGCGAAGCGGGCGGCGCTGGTGTGCCAGTGCCAGGCCCCCACGGGAATGGCGGCGGCTTCGGGGGGGACCTGGTGGGGCAGGGCCTCGATCACGGCGGCCAACTCACGAAACAGGGCGCTGTCGCTGCCCTCCAGCCACAGCCGTTGCTCCTGTTGGTCGAGCCGCAGCACCGGGTCATGGCGGGCCGCCCAGAGCACGGCCATGTCGCTCTGGCGCCAATGGGCGCCCGGTTCCACCCAGGCACCGGCCCCATAGGCCAACCAGCCCATCCAATGACCACCGCCGGCCACCATCGCCGCCAGGGCCCCAAAGGGGTCCTGGTCGTGGCAAACGACTAGCTCCCGGGGCGCCACCCCGAGCACACTCCAGCGGCCCAGGTCGGAGCCATCACCATCCAGCCACACCAAACCCTCCCGGCCAAAGCGTTCGGCCAGGCCCCAGGCCAACGGCCAGGGATCGCGCCAGGGCAGCTCCAGGCGCCTCATCGGCCCTGGTGGTGGCCCTGGCGGCCCAGGGGGGTGGCCAGCTCCGGATGGCCCGCCTCGATCAGGGCGGCATCGCGGATGCGGCAGCTATCGCAAAGGCCGCAGGGTTCGCTGCCGCCGCTATAGCAACTCCAGGTTTGGGCGATCGGCACACCCAGCCGCAGGGCCTCGGCGACGATGCGGGTCTTCTGCCATTGCACTAGGGGGGCCCAGAGCTGGGCGCCCCGGCCTTCCCGGCCGGCCTTGCTGGCGAGATCGGCCAGGGTCTGGAAGGCCCCCAGGTAATCGGGCCGGCAATCGGGATAGCCGGAATAATCCACCGCATTGACGCCCAACACCAGCCGCTCGGCGCCGCGGGCCTCCGCCAAGCTCAGGCCCAGGGCGATGAACACGGTGTTGCGGCCTGGCACGTAGGTGGAAGGAATCACCCCGGCCTCCACCCCGGCGCTGGGCAGGGCGATGGCGGCATCGGTGAGCGAAGAGCCGCCCCAGGCCGCCAGGTTGACGGCAATTGTGTGGTGTTCGGCCAGACCCAGCACCCCCGCCAACCGATCGGCCGCCACCAGCTCGCGGCGATGGCGCTGGCCGTAGTCGAAGGAGAGGCCGATGACCCGCTGGCCCGCCTCCACCGCCAGGGCCGCCGCCGTGGCCGAATCAAGCCCGCCGGAGAGCAGGGCGATGGTGGTGGGAGTGCTCAAGGACAGGGGGCAGACGGGAAGCCGGAGCCAGGAGTGGCCAGCCCCATGATGGCGCCGTAAAGCGCCGCCACCAGGGCCCGTTCAGCGCACGCCCAGCCATTTGTGGGTCTGCAGGCTGAGGCGCCAATCGGGCCGGGACTGCACAAAGGCGACCGCAAGCTGCTGGCCCTCGGGGCAGTCGTAGCCGGGTTGGAGCAGCAACAGGGGGCCAGGGGATTGGCCCGGCAGCCCGGCAGAGGGGTCCCTCACCCGCCGGGCGGTGGCAGCAGCAGCCATGGCCAGGGCGAAGTCCAGATCGGCAGGGCTGTGCACCACCACCTTGAGCTCATCGCAGCGCTCTAGCAGCTCGGCCCTAGGCGGCCGATGGGCCTTGGGGGAGAGGGTGATCCAATCGAAACGACCGCTCAGGGCGTTGACGCCGCTGGTTTCCAGGTGCAGGGGCAGGCCGGCAGCGGCCAGGGCGGCGCAGAGGGGCCCCAGGTCGTGTTCGAGCGGTTCGCCGCCCGTGATCACCACGAAGCCGGCTCCAGCAGCGGCGGCCGCCCGAACCTCGGCCACCAGCCCAGCAAGCGGGCGCTGGGGATGGCTCTGGGCCGGCCAGGAGTGCTTGGTGTCACACCAGGGGCAGCCCACCGAGCAGCCGGCCAGGCGGATGAAGAAGGCACTGCGGCCGGCGTGGGCCCCCTCCCCCTGGAGGGAATGGAAGGTTTCCACCACCGGCAGGCTGGCGCTGCTTGGGGCGTTCGCCACGGCTCAGGCCGCCACCAGCTGCTCCCCAGGGCTGGCCGGCAGCCGCTGCTGGGCCGCCTCGATCAGGCCCCGGAAGAGGGGATGGGGCCGGCCAGGCCGCGAGAGGAATTCGGGGTGGAACTGGCAGGCGGTGAAAAAGGGATGGCCCTTGAGCTCAATCAGTTCCACAAGCCGGCCATCGGGGGAGGTGCCGCTGATCTGATAGCCCGCCTCCACAAAGGCAGGGCGATAGGCGTTGTTGAACTCGTAGCGGTGGCGGTGGCGTTCGTAAACCACCTCCTCGCCATAGAGCTCCTGGCCCAGGGTGCCGGCCGCCAGGCGGCAGGGATACACCCCCAGGCGCATGGTGCCGCCCAAATCCACCACATCCTGTTGCTCGGGCAGCAGGTTGATCACCGGGTGGGGGGTGTGGGGATCGAGCTCGGCGCTGGTGGCACCCACCAGGCCGGCCTGGTTGCGGGCCCACTCGATCACGGCGCACTGCATGCCCAGGCACAGGCCCAGGAAGGGAACCTGCTGTTCCCGCGCCCAGCGGATCGCCGCCACCTTGCCATCAACGCCGCGGTTGCCGAAGCCGCCTGGCACCACCACCGCATCCATGCCCTGCAGCAGGGCCTCCGCCCCCTGGCTTTCAATCGTTTCGGCGCTGACCCAATGGAGATCCAGGCAGGCATCGCGGTCGATGCAGGCGTGGCGCAGGGCCTCTACCACCGAGAGGTAGGCGTCATTGAGCTGCACATACTTGCCGACCAGGGCCACCTTCACGGCCCGGCCCGGGTTACGCAGCTTGTGCACCAGTTCGGCCCAGCGGGCCATGTCGCTGTCGCGATCCTCGAGGCCCAACACCTCGAGCACCTGGCGGCTGAGGCCTTCGCTTTCCATGGCGATCGGCACTGCATAGATGCTGTCGGCATCGAGGGCCTGGATCACGGCCTTGGTGGCCACGCCGCAGAAGCCACCAATCTTGGCCTTGAGGTCTTCGTTGATCGGCCGGTCGCTGCGGCAGACCAGCACATCGGGCTGGATGCCGATCGAGCGCAGCTCCTTAACCGAGTGCTGGGTGGGTTTGGTTTTGAGTTCGCCCGAGGTGCCGATGAAGGGCAGCAGGGTCACATGCACATAGGCCAGGTCGTTGCGGCCGACATCGCCGCGGAATTCGCGAATCGCCTCCAAAAAGGGCAGGGATTCAATATCACCCACGGTGCCACCGATCTCGGTAATCACCACATCGGCGCCGCTATTGGCGGCCACCCGCTTGATGCGTTCGCGGATCTCGCCGGTGATATGGGGGATCACCTGCACGGTGCCACCGTTGTAATCACCACGCCGTTCCTTATTGATCACCGACTGGTAGATCGAGCCCGTGGTCACGCTGTTCAGGCGCGACATGGCCGTGTCGGTGAAGCGCTCGTAGTGGCCCAGGTCCAGGTCGGTCTCGGCGCCGTCCTCGGTGACGAACACCTCGCCGTGCTGGTAGGGGCTCATCGTGCCCGGATCCACATTCAGGTAGGGGTCGAGCTTGAGGATCGACACGCTGTAGCCGCGGGATTTCAACAACCTCCCCAGGCTTGCCGCCACGATCCCCTTGCCGATGCTGGACACCACGCCACCGGTCACGAAGACGAATTTGGCCATGGCACCTCGGGCGAAGCCCCAATTTATCGGTTCATGACAAAGGCCCGGTAGCCCGGGCCAGGCCGCACCAAACGACGGGGCTCAGCCCTCCAGAAGGCTGCGCAGCATCCAGGCGGTCTTTTCGTGGATCTGCAGCCTCTGGGTGAGCAGGTCGGCGCTGGGCTGGTCGCCGCAGTCATCGGCCAGCACAAACACGGCCCGGGCCGTGCGGGCCACGGCCTCATGGCCGAGCACCAGTTCGCGAACCATGGCGGTGGCAGCAGGGATGCCCTGGGTTTCGCTGATCGACGCCAAGTTGGCAAAGTTGGCGCCGCCAAAGGGGGCGGGACATCCAAGCGAGCGGATCCGCTCAGCAATCCCATCGAGGGCATTCCAGAGCTCGATGTACTGCCCCTCAAACATCAGGTGCAGGGTGTTGAACATCGGCCCGGTCACGTTCCAATGGAAACCGTGGGTCTTGCCGTAGAGCACGAAGGTGTCAGCCAGCAGGCGCCCCAGGCCTTCGGCGATCTGCAGGCGCTGCTCTTCAGGCAGGCCGATGTCAATCGGCTGGGCGCTGCTGGAGAGGGGGGCGGCGGACATGGGGAGGCAATCGCAATGGACAGCCCCGGCTACTGGGGCGATCCAAGGGTTCTAGCCCAAGCCGAACCCAACTGGTACAACCGCTGGTTGGGTTTTGGGTTGGGCCCGCCAGCCCTCACTCGTCGGCGGTCCAGGTGCTGGCCACATGCAGCTCCTCGAGCTGCTTCAAGCTCACATCCGCCGGCGCCTGGGTCATCAGGCAACGGGCCTGCTGGGTTTTGGGGAAGGCGATCGTGTCGCGGATCGACTCCTCGCCGGCCAGCAGCATCACCATCCGGTCGACCCCGAAGGCCAGGCCGCCGTGGGGCGGGGCGCCCATGTCGAGGGCCTCCATCAGGAAGCCGAACTGGCGATTGGCCTCCTCCAGGGGCAGGCCGATCGTTTCCAGCACCTGGCGCTGTAGGGCCGAATCGTGGATGCGCAGGGAGCCACCGCCCAGCTCCAGGCCATTGAGCACCAGGTCGTAGGCCTGGGCCCGGGCCGTCGGCAGGGTGGCGGCCCACTGGGCCGGCTCGCTGCCGAGGTCGGCAACGTTCGGTGCGCAGAAGGGGTGGTGCAACGCTTCGAGGCGGTTTTCGCCGGCGTTGAACTCGAACATCGGGAAATCGACCACCCAGAGGAAGTTCCAGGCGGCGTTGGCCCGATCGGCGGCCACCAGGCCCAGCTCCTTGGCCAGGAACTGGCGCACCCGATCGAGGGCCTTATTCACCGTGGCCGTGTCGCCGGCGCCGAAGAGCAGCAGGGTGCCGGGCACGGCGCCGGTGCGCTCGAGCAGTTCGGCCTTGGCTTCGGCTGAGAGGTTGTCCTTGATGGCGCCGATCGTGTCGATCTCGCCGCCCTCGCGCACGCGGATGAAGGCCAGGCCGCCGGCTCCAGCCTTTTGGGCCTCACTGAAGACATCGCCGCCGGGCTTGATGCGCACGTTGCTGAGGGCCTCATTACCGCCGGGCACGGCGATGCACTTGACCGAGCCACCGGCCGCCACGGCGCCGGAGAACACCTTGAAGCCCATGCCGGCCACCAGGTCGCTCACGTTCACCAGCTCCATGCCGTAGCGGGTGTCGGGCCGGTCGGTGCCGTAGCGATCCATGGCCTCGTGCCAGGTGAGGCGGGGAAAGGGCTGGGGCAGCTCGATGCCCTTGACGGCCTTCCAGATCGCACAGATCAGCTGTTCATTGAGGGCCAGGATCTGCTCCTGGTCCATGAAGCTCATCTCCATGTCCAGCTGGGTGAACTCCGGCTGGCGATCGGCGCGTAGGTCTTCGTCGCGGAAGCAGCGGGCCACCTGGTAGTAGCGCTCCAGGCCGCCCACCATCAGCAGCTGCTTGAACAGTTGGGGCGACTGGGGCAGGGCGAACCATTCGCCACCGCAAACCCGCGAGGGCACCAGATAGTCGCGGGCGCCTTCGGGGGTGGAGCGGGTCAGCACCGGCGTTTCCACCTCGATGAAGCCCTGGTCTTCGAGGAAGCGGCGGGCGGTTTGGATCGTGAGGTGGCGCAGGCGCAGGTTGCCGTTCATGCGCTCGCGGCGCAGGTCGAGGTAGCGGTGGCGCAGGCGCAGCTCCTCGCGGGTGTTCTCCTCGTCGTGCACCGACACCGGGAAAGGCAAGGTGCCCTTCACCGCATTCAGCACGGTGATGGCACTGGCCAGCAGCTCAATCTTGCCGGTGGCCAGGCGCTCGTTGATCGATTCGGCCGGACGGGCCCGCACCCGGCCCTTCACCTGCAGCACCGTTTCACTGCGCAGGTGTTCGGCCACGGCGAAGGCTTCGGCGCCCAGATCCGGATCCACCGTGATCTGCACGGTGCCGCTGCGGTCGCGCAGGTCGATGAAGATCACGCCGCCATGGTCCCGGCGCCGGTCGACCCAGCCGCACAAGCTCACGTCCAAACCAATGACGTCCTGAGCCAGATCACTGCGCAGATCGCCGCACCCGTGGCTGCGCATGGCGGAACTCGAAATCAATTAATGATTTTCCCATGGCGAGCGGGCGGGGAACCAGCAAGCCTCAGGGGCGCCGGTAAAAAGGCCGTTTCACCACCGTGGCCGGGGCCGCCTTGCCGCGGATCTCCACCGCCAGTTCGGTGCCCAGCTTGGCGGCATCACTGGGCACATAGGCCAGGGCGATGGCCTCCCCCAGGGTGGGGGACCAGGTGCCGCTGGTAATCACGCCAACGCTCTGGCCATCCCGAAGCACCGGATAGCCGTGGCGGGCGATGGCCCGGCCCTCGAGCTTCAGGCCCACCAGTTTTCTGGTCACCCCCTCGGCGCCCTGGCGCTCGAGCACCTCCCGGCCGATGAAGGGTTTGGGCATCTCCAGATGCACCAGCCAGCCCAGGCCGGCTTCCAGGGGGGTGGTACTGGCATCCATCTCGCTGCCATAGAGGTGCATGGCCGCCTCAAGACGCAGGGTGTCGCGGGCGCCCAGGCCGCAGGGCACCACGCCTTCGGTGAGCAGTTGCTGCCAGAGGGCCAGACCGGCCTCGTGGTCCAGCAGCAATTCAAAGCCGTCTTCGCCGGTGTAGCCGGTGCGGCCCACAAACAACTCAGCGCCGGCGGCGGCACCCTGGGCCGTGCCAGCCAGGCGCAACTGGCGATGGCCAAAGCGGGGCAAGCCAGCCAGGGAAACGCCGCTCAGGGCTTCCAGCCGGTTCGCCGCCTCCGGGCCCTGCAGGGCCAACAGCACGCCTTCGCCCTTGTGATCGGAAACGTGGATGCCCATGGGCTCCAGCTGGGCCCGGATCCAGGCCGTGTCGGCCTCAGCGCAGGCCGCATTGATCACCACCAGCAGCCCGTCGGTTTCGGCGCCGGCAGCGTCCTCTGCGGCCACCCGGCCCTGGTCGTAGACGATCAGGTCATCGCGGATGCCGCCCGCTTCGTTGAGCAGCACCGTGTAGCAGGCCTCAGCGGGGCCAATGCGGAACAGGTCGGTGGGCACCAGGGCCTGGAGGGCATCCTTGGCGCCATCGCCGCGCAGGCGCAGCACGCCCATGTGGGAAATATCAAAGAGGCCGCAGCCGCTGCGCACCGCCGCATGCTCCGCCACAAGACCGCCGAACTGCACCGCCATCTCCCAGCCGGCGAAGGGCACCAAGCGTGCGCCCGCCGCCCGGGCCGCCTCAAACAGGGGCGTGCGCCGCAGGCTTGGAACGCCGTCGGGGTTCTGGTCCGAAAGGCCTGCAGAGGCTCCTGGGGAAGGGGCAGCCAGCGGAACGTCGGCCATGGCAGCAGTGCCGCTCAGATCGTGCAAATCCTATGGAGCCCAGTTCACGGCCTGGCAGGCCGAAAGTCAGACCGGCCATGGCGAAGAGATCGCTAACCCGCGCTAGGCCAGGTTGGCTTGCTCGCGATCAGGGCAATGTCCCTGGCAGCACCAAGCGCAGGGCCCATCCAACGCTAACTTTAGTAACATTTTATACGAAACAACCAGGCTGGACGGTTCTTCTGTATCGCAGCTGCCACAGCTAGTGGGCCCCAGCCGTGATAATGGAATGAATAAATTGATACGTGAGGGTGGGTGATTGTCCGCAACGTTGAGCCTGACATCGCCGGTTGATCTCCTTGCCACCCAGGTGGATTGTGAACGGCTCGCCTATCCCACGGGGGCTGAAATCTTTGCCAGCGGTGAGCGGGCAGCCTCAATCTTTGGCGTTTTGCAGGGGTTGGTCGAACTGATCGATGCTGACGGCAACCGGCTCTGTTATCGCCCCGGTGAGGTATTCAGCTATCAGGATATTGCCTGGCGAGAAGGCCGCTACCGCAATCACGCCGTGGCCCGCACGCCCGTGGAGCTTGTAAAACTAAGTCGGCCCCAGTTCCTCAACCTGCTGCACAACCACCCCACCATGGCGGT
>JAEMQZ010000126.1 GCA_016463595.1 Synechococcales cyanobacterium SupBloom_Metag_052
ATCCATATCCATCGAGCGAGTTTCGGGCGGGCGAGGGACTGGAAAAGGCTCAGTTGGGGTTGGGGGAGGGCGGCTGGCGCTGGGCCCGTTCAAACCGTTTCAGCACCCTGCCACGGCCGCCGTGTTCGCTACGGATCTGTTGGCGACAGCAGGCGATCGCGAAGTCATTGGCCGCCGCCTCGGCCACCTCAAAAATGCTGGCCAGATTGGTGACGCGGCAAAATCTGGGCCGACTTTCATAGATGCGGCAGCGTTGGCCACCCGTGTCGTAGTGACGACACCAGCCATCGGCTCCCACCATCGAGAGGTAAAGCTCCTGTTCCTCAGCGCCTAGGGCCTCGAGGGCTTCTGGCCGTTCGCCCGGATCGAGCCTGCAGCAGGCGCCGCAACCGTTGATGCACTGCCAGGCCAGCCCCTTGGAAGTCTGGTGCTGGGCCGGGTGATCGGGGTGCATCCCTGGATGAGGCATTCCTTTTTGCACGCTAAACGTCGCCTTAAGCCTTTGGCAGGCCTGGCCGGAGCTTGGCCCACGCCCTTAGACCGTCCTCGGCTGCTGGGGCCAGAAATTACGCTTCAATAGGGCTTAGCTCCCATTGCCTATTTTTAATGGCCCCTTCCGGACGCCGCCCCTGCGAGCACCTTGCCGCGATCACGGAATTGCCGGAGCCGGCCAACCACGTTTGCCAAGAGTGCGAGGCCCTCGGCGATAGCTGGGTGCATTTGCGCCTCTGCATGGAATGCGGCCATATCGGCTGCTGCGATTCCTCGAAGAATCGCCATGCCAGCGCCCACTACCGCCACACGGGCCATCGGCTGATCCGGGGGATTGAACCGGGCGAGCGCTGGGTCTGGTGTTTTGAGGACGAACAGGCCATCCAGCTTTGAGCGGTGGTCTTCAGGGCGGCAGCGGGTGAATCCCAACTACCTGTGGGCACGCCTCAATACCAGGAAAGATCCCCAAGCAATCCGAATAATGTTATCTGGGGATTCGATAATCTCCGTAAATTAAAGCTGCTTCAAAGAATCGGTTTTACTCTTGAACTCGCCGAGTAGTAATTGCAGCCAGGTCACCTTGCGCAATTTAATATTGGCCGTGAGGGACATGCCGACTTGGAGGGGCAATGACGTTCCAGATTTCAGCTTTAACTGCTGGGAATTGAGAGCAATCATGGCAGGGAATCGATAGGTTTTATGTTGCTCATCCGGGGGGAGGGCATCCG
Organism: Synechococcales cyanobacterium SupBloom_Metag_052; assembly: GCA_016463595.1. Taxonomy (GTDB): domain Bacteria; phylum Cyanobacteriota; class Cyanobacteriia; order PCC-6307; family Cyanobiaceae; genus BAIKAL-G1. Next base: position 1,221 of record JAEMQZ010000126.1, read on the forward strand.
AACCGAAGGATTTCACCGTTCCTTCCACCACGCCGAAGTCGTTGGAGGGGAAGGAGTCGATGCTGATGTCCACCGGCTTGCCCACGCGCACGAAGCCGATGTCCTTGCTTTCGATCTCCACTTTGGCCTGCAGGGCGTCATAGGGAACGATCTTCATCACGGGCTCACTGCCCTGGGCCACAAAGCCCACCCCCGTGGGCTTCAGATCAAACACCACCCCATCCACGGGGGAGCGGATGTCCTGGTAGCGGATGTTGACATCGAGTTCGGTGAGCTTGCTGCGTAGATCAGCCAATTCCCCATTGAGCTGCTCCACGGCTTGTTGCAGAATCGCCAGCTGGCGCAGCCGGTCTACCCGGCTCTTGGCGATCTCGCCTTCGACTTCCCGCACCTTGTTGCGCTGTTGCAGGTATTGGAGTTCGGCGGAAGCGCCTACTTTCTTGAGGATCTCGAGCCGATCGAGAATCTCTTTCTCTAAGCCGAGATTCTGTTTTAAAACGGCCTGCTCGGTTTCGTTGAGGTTGAGGTAGCGATCGAGCTCCACCTTCTTGAGGGCAAGCTGCTGTTCTTTGGCGGCGATCGATTGCCTGGTACGGGCCTGGCGATCCAGGCTGGCCTCGTTATCGAGCCGCAGCAACACCTGGCCTTTCTTGACCTTTTCACCATCCTTGACCAGCATGGTTTGCAGCACGCCACCCACGGGCATCTGCACGACCTTGACATCGCCGATCGGCTGCAGTTTGCCGGTTGCGATGAGTACCTCATCGGTTTTGGCAAAGGCCAGCCAGGCCAGGGCCGAACCGGTGGTGGCGATTAGGGCCCAGGTGATTGCCTTGGCAAGAAAGTTGGACTGCTGCAACACCATTTCTTCATGGCTGCTTTGCACCCGCCTTTCCAGGGCATTTTGGGCGGCGCGCACAATCGCACCGGGCTTATTGGATTGGGACATCAGGTCACCTCCTGTTGGCAGTAAAGGGCGTAGTAGCGGCCGCGGCGTTCGATCAGCTCATCGTGGGTGCCGGTTTCAACGATGGCACCTTCGTGCATCATCACGATCAGCTCTGCCCGGCGAATGGTGGACAGTCTGTGGGTGATGAAGAACACCGTGCAATGGTCCAGGTTGTCCAGCAGGTTGTCGCAGACCCGCCGTTCGGTGTCGTAATCGAGGGCGCTGGTGGCCTCATCGAGTATCAGTAGGCGGGGATTGCTGAGCAGGGTGCGGGCGAGGGCAAGCCGTTGGCGCTGGCCTCCGGAGAGGCCGGCGCCCCGTTCGCCTACCCCACTGCTGTAGCCACTGGGCAGTTCCATGATGAAGTCATGGGCGCAGGCCATTCGGGCCGCCTCGATGATCGCGTCGCTGCTGGCATCGGGATCGGTGAGGGCGATGTTTTCAGCCACCGAACCACTGAATAGCAGCGGTTCCTGGGGCACCATGCCGATCTGACGGCGCAGGGAATAGAGCTCCACCTTGTCGATGTCGTAACCATCGATGAGGATGCGACCACTATTGGGGGCATAGAGCCGCGGCAACATCTTGGTGAGGGTGCTCTTGCCGCTTCCGCTCTGGCCAACGACCCCCACAAAGGTGCCGGCCGGAATGATTAGGTCAATGTGCCGCAGCACCTGGGCAGCCGAGGGATTGAAGGAAAAGCAGAGATCCTCAAATTTCACTTCCCCATGGATCGGGGGCAGGGGGATCTTCTGCTTGTCGCTGTCGTCGGACTCTTCGGGGGTATCCACCACATCGGCGAGCCGCTCAAAGGACACCTTCAGCTCCTGGATGTTTTGCCAAATGCCGGAGAGACGCAGCAGTGGCTGGGTGACATAGCCGGAAATGATCCGGAAGGCGATCAGCTGGCCCAGGCTCAACTCGCCATTGAGCACCATCGAGGCGCCCACCCAAAGAACCAGCAGCTGGGAGAGCTTCTGCAATACCTGGGAGGTTTCGGTGAGTGCCGTGCCGGTGATTGTTTTCTCGAAGGTACGCGAAATATATTTGCTGTAGAAGTCTTGCCATTTCCAGCGACTGATCATTTCCACGTTCTGGGCCTTCACCGTTTGGATGCCGGTCAGCACTTCGACTAGGTGACTTTGGGTATTGGCATTTTCCTGGGCGGCATCCCGATATTGACGCCTAAACAGGGGCGCCCCGATGATCGTGAGGCCGATTTGGATCGGCAACACACTCAGGGCAATGGCCGTGAGCAAGAAGCTATAGAACACCATCACGACGATGTAGATCACCGAGAAGGCCGTATCCAGCAAGGTGGTTAGGGCTTGGCCGGTGAGGAAGCTGCGGATCTTTTCGAGTTCGGCGATGCGGGTGCCCAGTTCCCCCACCGGCCGGCGATCGAAGTAGCTCAGCGGCAAGCGCAGCAGGTGGTCGATCACCTCAGAACCCAGCCGCAGGTCGATGCGATTGGTGGTTTCGGTAAATAGGAAGGTGCGCAGCGCGCCGATGACGCCCTCCATCAGGGTGACCACCACCAGGGCAAAGCCGAGCACCTGCA
>JAEMQZ010000048.1 GCA_016463595.1 Synechococcales cyanobacterium SupBloom_Metag_052
TCTGCAGTTTGCTGATTTCCTCGATTGGGGTGACCTGCTGGAAGAAGGCCACCAGATCGGGGTTGTCGTGCACCAAGCTGCGGTAATGCTGGCGGGATCGGGCCGCCAGCCGCACCATCAGCTCGTTCCAACTGGGGGTGTCGTCCACATGGCTGGTCACCAAGCTGTTTTGTAACACCGCCGTGGTGACCGTTTCCAAGTTGTAGAGCGCCAGCTCCGGCAGGGAATATTTGGAAGCGAGCACTTCTCCCTGCTCGGTGATCTTGATGCGGCCATTGAGGGTGCCGCTTGGTTGGGCCAGGATCGCCTGGTAGGCCGGGCCGCCGCCCCGGCCGACCGAGCCACCGCGGCCATGGAAGATGCGCAGGGCGACGTCATGGTGGATCGCCAGTTGTTGCAGGGCAATCTGGGCCCGATGGATCTCCCAATTGCTCGACAGGAAGCCGGAATCTTTGTTGCTGTCGGAATAACCAAGCATCAACTCCTGCAGGGGCTGGCCAGAGCCATTACTGCTGGCCAAGAGCTGGCGGTAGAAGGGTTCGTTGAACAGACGATCCATCACCGCCGGGGCACCCTGCAGATCTTCCACGGTTTCAAACAGGGGCACCACCAACAGGTGGGAGTGCTGGGTTTTGGGATCGACCAGACCCGCTTCTTTGGCGAGTAGCAACACCTCCAGCAGGTCGGAGACCGTGTGGCTCATCGAAATGATGTAGGTGCGGCAGATGCGCGAGCCAAATTCCTGTTGCAGGCGCTGCAGCAGGCGAAACACATCGAGGGTTTCAGCCGTGGCCGCAGTCCAGCGGGCTGCGGCAGACACCAGGGGCCTCCTGGTCCGTAATTCCTCCAGCAACCAGGCGATCCGCTGCTCCTCATCCATCTCGCCGTAGGCCAGGGGGAGTTGCAGGTAGCGGCTTAGTTCGTCGAGGGCATCGCTGTGGCGGGTGCTCTCCTGGCGAATATCAAGACTGGCCAGGGTGAAGCCGAAGATATGCACCTGGCTGACCAGCTTTTGTAGCGGTTCGCAGCTCAGGCCAGTGGCCTCGAGGCTATCGCCGATCAGTTCGAGATCGTTGCGAAATTCAGCGACGGCGGTGTAGTGCAGGTCCTGGACCGGCTGGCCGCCAAGGATGCCGTCATCGGTGGAGGTGGAGCCATCAATCGGTGACTCCCAGCTGCTGGCGGCCAGTTGCTGGTTGCGCAGATGGGTGAGGCGCAGCCGCTCCAGGGTGTAGCTCAACTTGAGCCGATAGGGCTCAAGCCGATAGCGGGCTGCCCGCTCCTCGTAGATCTCTGGAAAGCGCAGCCGGTCCATCTCCAGCGATTCCAGCAGCGGCGCGCTCACCTGGCTCCACTGCATCGAAATGCTGAGTTGATCCCTAAGCCCCTGCACGGCGCTGATGTAGCGCTCCAGCATCAACTTGCGCTGGTAACAGGCGGTGCGCCAGGTGATCTCCGGTGTCACCGAGGGGTTGCCATCCCGGTCGGAGCCCACCCAGGAGCCGAAGGTGCAGAAGGCATCCTGGGGCGGCACCACATCTGGATAGCTGGCCTGGAGGGCGCCATGGATCCGTTGGACCAGCTGGGGCATGGCCTCAAAGAGCACCTGCTGGAAATAGTGAAGGGCGTAATCCACCTCATCCAGCACCGAGGGTTTGAACTGGTGCAGTTCATCGGTGCGCCACCACAACCGGATCTCCTCTTCCAGTTGCAGGCGCAGGCTGTGGCGATCGTCGAGGTTGAGCTGGTCGCTTTGCTGCAACTTCTGGATTAGGGCCGCCACCCGCCGCTGCTTATGGCGCACGGTGTGGCGCACGATTTCGGTGGGGTGGGCCGTGAACACCAGGCGGATGTCGAGTTCCCGCAGGAGTTGCTCGAGCTGGGCCGGCGGTAGCCCCAGACCCCGCAGGCGGGTGAACAGTTCCCGGAAGGTGGCGGGCTGGGTCTGGCTGGCCAGGGGCGGCACGAACGGGTCACTCAGGCCGCTGGGGTGCTGGGCCTTGAGGCTGGCCAGGTAGCTGTCTTCCTCAATGTGCTGCTCAAGGATGTTGACCAGCTGGAAATAGAGGGAAAAGGCCCGGGCGGCGGAGATGGCCTCGGCCAGGTCCATCTCCCGGATCAATTGCACGATCGCGTCCGCCGCCACGGCCGTTTCTGTTGGGGCGCCGGGCCGGCGGTCGGCTGGGCCATCGCCGCCACTCAGCGCTTTGAGCCGAAGCAGCCGTTCGGCTTGCAGCGGTGGACACTCGCTGCGCAGCACGGTCTGCCAGAGGTCTTCCACCAGTTCCAAACGCTCGCCCAGTAGCTGGGTCACCTGGGGGGCCGGCTGGGGTTGGATGGATCTGGAGGCGGGCGCATCGTTCGCTCCGCCCGGGGTCTCGATGGCGGGCAGGGGCTGCCGCATGGGGGCCGAAGGGGCGCTCGAAGGTTCCATGATCATCCCAAAGGGCTGGGCGCGTCTGTCGCCAGTGGTGCGTTCAGCGCCGCTTCCCGCTGGGCCATGGCCTCGGCGCTGAGGGCCACGATCGTGGCAATCGGCATGCCCTGGGCCATGCGCTGCAGCCAGCGCATGGCCTGGTTGCCGCCGCTGAGCACCGCTTGGAGGGGCGCCAGGGTGGCGCTGAGGTTCAGCTCTTTGGCCAGGGGGGTAAGGGCTTCCAGATCCCGGCCGATCCAATCGGCGGCCAGGATCGGCTCGCCCGTACGCCAGTCGCGCAGGCTGGCCTGCAGGCTCGAGCGGGCTGCTGCCCGGTCATTGGCATCGGCCAGGTCCGCCAGCTCTTTGGGACTGAGCTGGCTTGCGATTTGGGGATCGTGCCCGGCTGGATCGGCCAGCAATTGATGGATGCGCAGTTCGCAGTAGGCGGTGATGGCCAGCAGCAAGGATGGATCGGTGATCAAATCGCAGATCCGCAGTTCGAGGCGATTGAGCCCATGGGGACGGTTGTCGCCGTTGGGCCGCACCGAGGTCCAGAGGTGGCGCACGTTCTGCATGGCGCCTCTAGCCAGCTGCTCCTCCACCCAGGCGATGTAGTGGCCGTGGCTGCTGAATAGGGGCACCTCGGGAGGAGTGAGAGGGAACTGCAACCAGCGCTGGGAATGGGCCCCGGTGGCCACGCCATCGAGGAAGGGAGAGCTGGCGCTGAGCGCCAGCAGTAGGGCGGCTTCGCAGCGGATCAGCCGGCAGGCGGCAAAGAGGGCCTCCATGTCGGTGAGACCCAGGTTGATGTGCACGCTGGCGGTCACCACCTGGGTGCCGTAGGTGGTTTCGATGTAGTCGTGGTAAGGGTTGTCCGGGTTGGAGCGCTCAAAGCGGTGGCTGTCCCCCAAGCTCAAGGTGCTGCCCGGCAGGATTGTTAAACCCCGCTGCGCCAGCCAGGCCCGCAGGCGCCGGCGGGGTTCGAGGAGGAGCTCCAGCTGGCGCTGGTAGCTGGCATCGGGGGCGGTGATGTATTCGAGGTTGCGGTGATCCGGTTCGGTCACGAAGCCATCCAGGGCGGCGGCGGCCGCGGCTGAACAACCCACCACGGTGCCGTCGGGGCGGCCGGTGAACAGCTCCACCTCAAATCCTTTCAGCAGCAGATCGCCGCTCACAGGCCTGCCCCGGCGCTGGAGTTGGTGCTCGGGCGTGGTTGCAAGCAGGCCAGGGCCTTGAGCATGCCCCGGGCCTTGTTGAGGGTCTCCTGGTATTCGGCAGCGGGCTGGGAATCGGCCACCAGGCCGGCTCCGGCCTGCACCTGCACCCGCCAGCCCCCTTGGGGCGCCGCCAACACCACCATCGTGCGGATCGTGATCGCCGTATTCAGGGCACCGCCCAGGTCCATGGCGCCATAGACGCCTGAATAGGGCCCTCGGGCATCGGGTTCGAGGGCATGGATGAGCTGCATGGCCCTGATTTTGGGGGCGCCGCTCACCGTACCGGCGGGGAAGGAGGCCATCAGCAGGTCCCAGACATCGCGTTCGGCCTGCAGCAATCCTTCCACCTCGCTGACGATGTGCATCACGTGGGAGTAGCGCTCGATCACCATCAGCTCCGTCACCTGGACACTGCCCGGTTGGCAGACCCGGCCCAGGTCGTTGCGGCCCAGGTCCACCAGCATCACGTGTTCGGCCCGTTCCTTGGGATCGGCCAGCAGATCCGCCTCAAGGGCCCGGTCCTCGCCTTCGTTGGTACCGCGGGGCCGGGTGCCGGCGATCGGCCTAAGGGAGGCTTTGACCGCGACCGGGCCCCCTAGGGCGCTGGGATCGAGGGGATCGGCCTTCACCATCACCTCCGGGCTGGAGCCGATCAGGTACCAGCCGCCGAAGTTGAAGAAGGCCATATAGGGGGATGGGTTGACCATCCGCAGGCTGCGGTAGAGCTCAAACGGCTCCCGATCGATCCAGGTTTCCAGTCGCTGGCTCAGCACCAGCTGGAACACATCCCCGGCGGCGATGTGCTCTTTGGCAGTCACTACGGCCGCCTCGAAATCCTCGCGGCTGCGGTTGCTGCGGGTGTCGAGCTCCAGGTTGGGGCTGTCGTGCCAATCGAGGCAGGTGACCCCGGAAGGCAGGGGCTGGTGCATCTTTTGCTCCAGGTCCGTGATCCGGGCCAAGGCGGCGTTGTAGGCCCGCTCGGGATCGCCGCCGGCTTCACCGCCGGCCGTGAGGTCGGCGTAGGCCACGGCCGTGATCTGGCGTTTCACCTGGTCGAAGATCAAGAGGCTGTCGGCCAGCATCCAGCAGCCATCGGGAGGGGCCCCCTCCGCCCTGGCATGGACGGGCACGCTCGGCTCGATCCAACGGATCAGTTCGTAGCCCCAGAAGCCAAACAGTTGGCCCACCGGGGGCAGGCCCGGCACGGGCACGCTGCGGTAGGGGGCCAGCACCACGCGCATGAGCTCAAACGGGTTGCCCTGGTGCTGCTGGGCGTGGCCGCTGCGCCATTGCTGAACCGCCTGGTCGGCGTTCACGGTGAGGGTCCAAAGGGGGTTGCTGACCACAAAGCTCCAGCGGCCTACCTGTTCGCCCCCTTCCACCGACTCCAGCAGCACGCCATGGCTTGAGCCCGAACCCACCTTGAGCCAGGTGCTTAGGGGGGTCTCCAGGTCGGCCGGCCAGCGCCGGGCAATTGGAATGAACGTGCTGCCGGCCGCGACCTGGTCCAGGAAGGCGGCGCGATCGGGGGTGGGCATCACGGCGAAGGGCAGGCAAAAAAAACGGGGCGCCTGGCCCCGCCTTTATAGATGCAGCGGTGACCGCTTCAGGCCTGGAACTCAGGAGTCGAAGGTGTTGCGACCGCTGAATTTGAGGTTGGCGGGGTTGGGGTTTTGGCCAATCCGGCGGGAATTATGACCAACCATGGTCCGACCCTCGTTCACTTTCTCGGAGAACACACCATCTTTGGGGTGGAGGAATTCCGTGTCACCACCGGGGAAGATTCGGTAAATCTTGAAATCTTCGATGCGGGGCTTGAACTTGGTGCGCAGTTGGGTGCCTAGGGCCAGGCACTGTTCCTTGCGGGCGAAATACATGATGTTCTCGCCCTCGTTCATCTCGGCAGCCCCGCCGGTGGGCAGTTCGAAGACCTGGGCTGTGCTACTGGTCCACGTGATGGCGTACTTCTCTTCCGTCTCAGCGGCGTTGAGGAGGCCGCCTGTGCTGCCGATGTACTTCGGGAGATGACCGCTCAGCGCCGTTGCTGTCATGGCTGTTCTTGAGGGGGAGTCGGCAGGCCGTTTCGAGCGGAAACTAGCACCGAGATCCGGGCTGTTTTGGCCAACGGGCTCCTCTCTTCACACCCGTCAACAAACGGCAAGTGGCCGCCCAGGCCCTGGCTTCGGCCCTTGCGGGTGCCAGCGTGTCGTTAGCCGGGGGCGAGGGGGAAGAACACGGTCAGGCCGCGGCCCGAGCCTTCCGTCAGCCGTCCCCCCAGGCTATGGAACAGGCGGGCGGTGGCTTGGCGGCTGAGTTGCAAGCTGCCGGTTTCGGGATTCCAGCTCAGCACCGGCCCCACCGCCTGAGGGCTGCCTAGATCGCTGTCAAAGCCAGCGTCGAAGCGGGGGGCGCCGGCGGCGCCCAGGCCCAGCCGCAGGCGCGAACCGGCCGGTTCCAGGCTGATCACCAGGGTGGAGCCGGCCATTAGCCGGCGGCTGTAGCGGTCCATCAGGCCGCCCAGCATCGTTTCCAAGCGGCTCGGATCACTGAGCACCGGCGAGAGGTCGGCGCCGATCTCCAGCTGCAGTTCCAGGCCACGGCGCTGCAGCTGGTGGCGCCAAAGCGGTTCGAGCTGTTGCAACAGCTGGGCTAGGTCGGTGCGGGCCAGGGCCTGGGGCTTGGGGGCGGCCGGCTGACGTTGCAGTTCAGCTGCATGGAAGATCAGGCCGAAGCGGTCGATCTGTTCGCTGCATTCGCCATCGATTTGCTGCAGCCGTTGCCGGACGAGCTCGGTGAGGTCCTGGCGGCGCAGCAGGGAGCGGATCAGGGTGCGGATCGTCGCCAGGGGGGTGCGCACCTCATGGGTGAGGGCTTCGAGCAGGGCCAGTTCGCTGCTGGAGCCGCTGGGGCCCTCGTCGCTGCCGGCCCGGCGATGCACCAGGGGTTGGAGCGTCACGCTTGGGGCCATGGCGGCTAGCCGTTCGGCTAGGCGCGGCCAGAAGCTGGCGGCCAGGTTGCTGTCGCTTTCGAGACTGCCCAGGGCCTGCAGGGCCTGGCGCAGGCGCAACCCCTCCTCGGGGGCGCTGCGTTGCAAGCGCTCATCGAGCAGGGCCAGGGCCGCCGAAAGGCTGGCGGGGTCGGTGCGCACCAGCAGTTGGCGTCCATCGGCTGGACCATGGAGGGCCATGGCGATCTGCAGGTGGGGCGTGATCACCAGCAGCAGGGGATCGGTGCCATCGGCAGCGCCCAGCGGTAGGCGCGCAAAGCGGCCGGGGTCGTAGGCGCCCGCCCTGTCTGGGGCTGGGGCTCGGCCGGGCAGCAGGGGCGGGGCCGGTTGCAGCAGGTTGCCGAGCTCCTCCGGGGCCCAGACCCAGCCCTGCAGATGGCGCAGCAGGTCCGGTTCATAGAGGGCTGGCAGGGGCGAGGCGAGCCATAGACCGCTGCGGGGCTTGAGCGGCAGCAGGAACTCGTCCTGCAGGCAGGCCAGGGCTGCCCACCACTGGCGCCGGACGCTGTCCTCATCGCTGCGGCCCGGCGGCACCCCGCCTGCCAGCAGCTGCCTGAGGGCCTCCAGGCTGGGTCCCTGGGCGTTCATGGCGCCGGGACGAGCGCGCGCAGGCGGGCTGACAGGGCCAAGAAGGCCTGGGCTGAGGCCGATTCCGGCGCGGCTAGCACCACCGGTAGGCCCTGGTCGCCACCGGAGACCACGGCCAGTTCCATCGGCAACTGGGCGAGGAGCGGCACGGCCGCCTCGTCGGCAAGCAGCTGGCCACCGCCCCGGCCGAATAGCTCGTAGCGCTTCTCGGGGGCGTCGGGCGGGATAAAGGCGGTCATGTTCTCCACCACTCCCAGCACCGGCACGCCCATCTGCTGGAACATCGCCAGGCCGCGGCGGGCATCTTGTAGGGACACCTGCTGGGGGGTGGTGACGATGATCACGCCGGCCATGGGCACCGCCTGGGCCAGGCTGAGCTGGGCATCCCCCGTGCCGGGGGGCAGGTCCACCACCAGCACATCCCGCTCACCCCACGCCACTTGATAGAGGAATTGGCGGATGATGCCGTTGAGCATCGGGCCCCGCCAGATCACCGGTTGGTTCTCGCCGATCAGCAAACCCATCGACACCATGGCGATGCCACAGCTGTCGATCGGCGTCAGCCGCTGGTCAGCCCCTTCGCCTTGCACCTCGGGGGTCCGGTCAGCCACCCCCAGCATGGTGGGGGCATTGGGGCCATAGATATCGGCATCGAGCAGGCCCACCCGCAGGCCCGCCTGGGCCAGGGCGCAGGCCAGGTTCACCGCCACGGTGCTCTTGCCAACGCCGCCTTTGCCACTGCTGACGGCGATCACCTGTTTCACCCCCGCAATCGGCTGGCGTTCGGCGCCGCCCCCGTGGCCGCCGGCGCCGATTGGCGCTCCCTGGTGGGAATGGCCGCTGGGGCCGGCCTGGGCCGGGGCCGGGGCCAATTCGATTTGGACATCGTCGATGCCAGCGAGGCCCAGCAGGGCCGCCCGGGCTTCGCTGACAATCCGCTCCCTTTGGCTGGTGGCAAAGCCCGGCAGGGCCAGGCAAAACACGGCCCGATTCGGTTGCAGGCGCACCTGATCGATCCATTGCAGCTCCAACAGGGAGCGACCGCTGCCGGCGTCCTTCAGGGGCGCTAGGGCGGCGAGGGCCCGATCGAGTGCCTGGTCTGGGCTGGCCATCCGGCGGGTCTAGGCAGGGCCCGGATCCTAGGGACCGTCTAACAAGGGTCGTCTGCCGGCCTGGGGGCGTGACGATCCTTCTCGCAGGCTTGTGCGGCGGCACCGTGGGCTGAAATGGTGGGCTGGTTTCGAGCGCCCCTCGGGCGTGGCGTTGATGCTGAAGGGCCTGCTGTCCCGTGCCAAGACCAAGGTGAGAGGCCTCGCTGGCGGGATCGCCTCCGGTTCGGTTCCTGGCGACGCCACTCCCGGCGCGGACCTGGCCCTGGAGCGCCCCCCGGCCGACTCCCGCGCCCGGGCCAAGGCCCTGTTGATGGGTCTGCAGGATTCGATCTGCGCCGGCCTGGAGGCCCTCGATGGCGGCGCCAGCTTTGCGGAAGAGAGCTGGATCCGGCCCGAGGGCGGCGGCGGTCGCTCGCGGGTGATGACCGGCGGCCGGGTGTTTGAACAGGGAGGCGTGAACTTCTCCGAGGTGGAGGGCGATCAGTTGCCCCCTTCGATTTTGAGCCAGCGCCCAGAAGCCAAGGGCCAGCGCTGGTTTGCCACCGGCACCTCGATGGTGTTGCACCCCCGCAGCCCCTACATCCCCACCATTCACCTCAACTACCGCTACTTCGAGGCAGGTCCCGTGTGGTGGTTCGGCGGCGGCGCCGACCTCACCCCCTACTACCCCTTCTTGGAGGACGCCAAGCACTTCCACCAGACCCTTAAAAACGCCTGCGACAGCGTTAATCCGGCCTACTACCCGGTGTTTAAGCCCTGGTGTGACGAGTATTTCTTCCTGAAACACCGCCAGGAAACCCGGGGCGTGGGCGGCATCTTCTACGACTACCAGGACCCCCGCGGCCTGCTCTACAAGGGTCAGGATCCCGAGGGCCTGGCCGGTGCCGCCGGTGCCGCCCAGGGGCCCATCGGCCAGAACTGGGAGCAACTCTTTGCCCTGGCTTCGGCCTGCGGCAATGCTTTTTTACCTAGCTACGTGCCGATCGTGGAGAAGCGGCAGAACCTGCCCTACGGCGAGCGTGAGCGCCAGTTCCAGCTCTACCGCCGCGGCCGCTATGTGGAGTTCAACCTGGTGTTCGACCGGGGCACGATTTTTGGCCTGCAGACCAACGGTCGCACCGAATCGATCCTGATGTCCCTGCCGCCGCTGGTGCGCTGGGAATATGGCTATCAGCCGGTCGAAGGCAGCCGCGAGGCCCTGCTAACGGATCTGTTCACCCGCCCCCAGAACTGGCTTGTGGACCCGGCCCTGACGGCTCGATGCCAACCGCATCAGGCGGTGGATTGATCCCCAGCCCCAGTTCAAGGGCAGCGACGATCCGCTCGGCAATGCCGGCGATGCTCGCTTCCCGCCGGCGGGGATCCCTTAAGGACGCCTCCAGCTTGCCTTCGAGCTTGCCGATTTCCAAGATGGCGATGCCCCGTTTTGGGGCGCCCAGGCCCCCCCGGAAAAGGCGTGGATAACCGCCAAAGGCCAGGGCCAAACTTTCATCAAGCTGGCTGAGGGGCCGGTTGATCGGCGGTATCAGGCCAGAGCCAACGCCATCGGGGCCGTAGGCGTCGTAGTGGATCTCCAGGGCATAGCCGCCGGCGGCGGCGAAGGCCTTGCCGATGCTCCAGTTGGTGCGGGGATCGTCGCCACTTGCGATATCCCGCACTGGCGGCACATAGAGCTGGATCTCGAGGCCGCGGCTGCGGCCCAGGGCCACCACGGCGGCGGCGGTGCGCAGGTTCCAGAAGAGCTCGTCCTGGATGTCGGCTTGCATCGGCGCGGCGCCCCGCAGGGCCACGGCGGCGCCGGAGGTGCCAGCACCGGCAATGCCCTGGGAGTCGGCATGGCCGGCCAGCACCAGGATGGGGGTCTCCGCTGCCAGGGACGTGCGGCCGACCCAGTCCTTGGCCAGGCGGGCGCGGGGGCCGGTGAAGCCGGCAGTCAAGCTCAGGGGCGCCAGCCGGGCAAAGGCCCCCTGGGCCGATGCGCTTGGCATGGCGCAAAGACCGACCAGGCTGACCAGCACCGGCAGCAGTTGGCCCAGGTCAGGGCGTTTTTTGGGATGGTGGTCTGTCACAGGTACCAGGATGGCGGCTATCTGGGGCCCCGTCACGGCCTGGAAGGGATTTGGCAACGACGAAGTTGGAATCCCGTTAAATCCATTACCAAAATCCCTCCGGTTGCTTCGCTTCGCAGCGGTTTTACCTGCTTGCGAGTTCGATCCAGCTGGTTGCTGGCGCTTCAGATCGGCGAACTCAATAGGGAGCCATCGCTGGCCAGTTGCAGGCTTGGGCCCAATTCCACTTCCATGGCAATTAATTCATCCCGATGGGCCCGAACCCGCAGGCTGCTGCCGGTGGCGTCATCGGGGCTGATCAGGCGCAGCTCCAGGGATTCGGCCCGGGCGGCCCGGCGGCGATAGACCTGGCCCGCCAGGGGCCCCACCAGGGCCAGGGCCACGGGCCACCAGCCCAGTTGGGGCAGCAACTGGCGCAGCACCAAACCAAGACAGCCGGCGCCCACGCCCCCCAGCAGGGACAGCAGCCAGGCCAGGGCTGTGCTGGCGGCCACCTGGCCGCGGAAGCGCAGCAGCCGCTGTTCCGGACTGCTGGTGTCGGCCTGCCAGCCCCGTTGCCCCAACCACTGGCTCAGGCCGGAGAGCACCTCCAGGGCCGGCCGCGGCGAGTGGATCTCCACCACCGTGGTGCGGTCCTTACTGGCAGCCCGCAGGAAGAACACCAGGCCGATGGCCAGCAGCAGGGTGAGCAGCAGGGTGGAGCCCAGGGCTGGGGACATGGTGGCTGACACGGGCGGGACGTTCATTGTCCTCCAACCAGCGGCGCCATGGGGGCTCAAGGGGTTGGGTCCGGGTTTGGGCGCCAGTCCCTGATCCGCGACCATGGCAGCAGTTCGCTTTGGCCCCATGGCTCCCGCCCCCGGCTCCGCCCCTGCCCGCTTTGCCGTGCTTGATGGCGACCTCTCGAGCGAATGGCATGGCCTGCTTGGGGCCGCCCAGGCCCTGGCGGTGGACACCGAGGCCATGGGGCTGGTGCATGGCCGCGACCGCCTCTGTCTGGTGCAGATCTGCGACGACCAGGACAACGTTTGCTGCATCCGCATCGCCCGGGGCCAGACCCAGGCGCCCCTGCTCAAACAGCTGATGGAGGCGCCTGGCATTGAGAAGGTGTTCCACTTCGCCCGTTTTGATGTGGCCGCCCTGGCCGAGGGGCTAGGAATCGCCGTGGCGCCGCTGTTCTGCACCAAGGTGGCCAGCCGTCTGGCCCGCACCTACAGCCCCCGCCACGGCCTTAAGGAGGTGGTGCAGGAGCTAGTGGGAGTTGAACTGGACAAGCAGGCCCAGAGCAGTGATTGGGGCCGGGTTGAGGAACTCAGTGATAGTCAGCTGGCCTACGCCGCCAACGACGTGCGCTACCTGCTACCGGCCCGGGACCGGCTTCATTTGATGCTGGTGCGCGAGGAGCGGCTGGCGCTGGCGGAGCGCTGTTTTGCCTGCATTCCCGTGTTCTCCGACCTCGATCGCGGCCAGTACGGCCAAATCTTTGAACATCGCTGAGTTGAATTCAACTGTGCTGGGCTGAGGGCGGCAAAGCGCTACCGGTCTTGTGGGTTGCGCTTTAGTCCTCATCCATGAAGTTGGCTTCTGAAGCCTCAGCTTCGAGCAGGCCATCGAGGTGCAGGCGGGCGGCCTGACTGCCGGGCTCGGCCTCGGTGACGAGCCTGGCGGCTAGGGCGATACGGCCAGGAATATCGCGGATCCCTTCCTTCACGGCAGCCAGGTCGACCCGGCGCCGGGCGGAGGAAATGCTGATGCTCATCAGGCTGGCCAGGCGACTGCAGGCCGCCATGTAGTCGCGATCGGGGGGGGCTGCCATGGCGGGCATCTCTGGGGCGGGAATAGATCCATCATCCCTGCCCCTAGGCCAGCAGCCGTTCCGCCACTAGGGCGGCCAGGGCCTCGCTACCGCCGGGTTGTCCCATCCGCTGCCGGCCGATGGCCCCCAGCTGCAGGCGCCCTTCGGGGTCTCCCAGGAGCTGCTGCAACCTCTCTGCCAGCTCCTCTTGGCTGTGACAAACCGCCACGGCTCCGCCCAGCAGCCGGCTCTGGCGTTGGGCAAAGCCGAGCTTGAATTGGGGGCCCGGCCCGGGCAGGGACAGGGCCGCAATCCCCAGGCCCACGAGCTGTTCTGTGGCGGTTCCGGCCGTGGCCAGGCCCAGCTCGCCCCAGTTCGCCCAGGGGGTGAAGCGCCCCGGTCCGAGCAGCAATAGCAGGCCCCGCCGTCGCCAGGCCGCCTCGGCCCCACTGCCTGCAGGGGGATCGGCGGGCTCGAAGTCCCGCCAGCGCAGGATCGGGGCCAGGTCCTGGGGGGCCGGCCGGGTGCCGCCTGGGGCGAGCAGCACCACGGGAGTGTCGTCCCTGCGTCCATCGCTCCAGGCCAGCAGGGCATCCAGCAGCCGGGCGAAGTTGGCCCGGGCCTCCGGCATGCGGCTACCCGCAAGCAGCACCAGCCGGCGATAGCCCCCGAGGCTGGCGGGTAGGGGCGCCCCCACCAGGCCATCCAGCATTGGATTGCCGGGGGCAAGCGCCGCCACGCCATGGCGTGCCAAGCCCCGGGCCGTGAGCGGATCACGCAGGGCCACCAGCCGGCAGCGGGGCCGCCCCATCAGGGCCCATTCCCAGGGGTCCCATTCGCTGCCCTTGAGCCGGTGGTAGGCATCGGCGGGCCAGGCCTGGCCGGGACCGCTGCGCCAGGTGTAGTCGCTTTTGGGGGTGCCGATGAAGCCATAGGGCGCCCCACTGGCCCAGGCCAGCAGCAACGGCAGGAGGTCCCCCACGGCCAGTACGGCACCGCCCTGGCGCCCCCAGCGCCGCACCAGCCGCCATTGGCGCCAGCTCAACAGGGGCAGGCCGGCGGCCAGGTCCCAGAGCAGTCCCCTCAGGCTCTGGTTGCTGAAACCGCCACTGGGCAGGGCCTGGCGGGGCCCAACCCGTTGCAGCCAGCCCTCAGCTTCGGCCGCGGCAAAGGCGTTGCCTTCCCCCACCAGGGGCAGCACGGCCACGGCCAGCCCGGGCTGGTTGACCTGCAGGGCCTGGAGCACCCGCAGGGCAATCAGATCTTCCCCATGGCCATTACTGAGAACCAGCAGCCTGGCGGCCATCACACGCTGATACGATCGCTACTTGGGAGTTTGCTCCCAGATGGCGGCATGGCCAAGTGGTAAGGCAGAGGATTGCAAATCCTTTACCCCCAGTTCGAATCTGGGTGCCGCCTTTTTATATCTAAGCGCAACATCCAGTGCATTCCGTTCAGGATGCCGGTTTCTGAGCGCATGGCGCTAGGAGTCAAGCGTTATCGTGGGCTTGATCTTGTTGGCAAGGCCGTTGCCAAATTTTATGCCGCTGAGGCTCTTTCCCCCCAGGTGGCCCAGGATATCCATAGTTACAGCATGATGACCAAGGCCACCTATTGGCAGGCATGAACCACCCAGAGTTGCTCCTGGTTCCCTGGACGGTCTTTGCGGTTGCCCTTGCCCTCAAGGTCTGGCAGTTCGGCAGTGCCCTGAAACGGCACCTAATCGCTCCACCCCCAAGTACCGATCAGTTCAGGCAGACCTTGGAGAGAAGCTGGGAGCAAGAGGCGCAGAAGGAGACGAAATGAAGACCCTGAACTGGGGATACCTCCAACTGGGTCTGGTCGCCCTTGCCTTCGGCGGTCTGCAGGTCTGGTGGATCGGTAGCGTTTTTTGGAAACGGAAACTGGCAAGACCCCTGAACGAGGGTGAGTTCCGTAAGGCGCTGGAGCGGATTTGGAGGAAGGAGCAGCAGAGTTGAAGCGGCGCACCGATTTCATCTTCATTGACTATGACTGCTGAGCATTGCTTTCAATCCTGAGAATCACTTGCGGTTGCTTGCTCCAGAAGAAAGGCAGCAAGATTGCTTAATGACCTCCCTTCCTCAGAACTCCGCTTCCATAGTTTCTTCGCTGTCATAGCAGACACTGTAATAGTGATCCGCTTAGGAGAAAGAAAAATGGAACTAGTATCCTTGCCAAAATCTTTATTAACCCCTGAAGAGGCATTCATAAATAACTATCCAACTTTGAAAGCGTTTTTGCACTATGGTGGATAACAAGTAACTTTGGCACTTTCTTGTGAAAAATTCATACCATTAAGAATCATCTTGTTCAACACTCTGGGCAATGATGGCGGCAGCGATTTCATTGATGGACCTACCAGTCCTGTCGCT
>JAEMQZ010000127.1 GCA_016463595.1 Synechococcales cyanobacterium SupBloom_Metag_052
TCGCTGCTTGGCCGATGACCTCCGAACAAGCCGCCCAGCTGATCGACGACACCCTGGATCTGGTGCACCAGCGGCTCCAGCAGTTGGAGGCGGCCGAGCACCAGCACGACCAGAAGGCTCTGGCGGCCGAGTTCCGCGAGTGGCGCCAGCCCTTGGGGGGGCACATCGATCTGATGGTGTGCCCGGGCTTTCCTGCGGTTTGAGCTGGCAGGGTTGGGCAGGGCCTGGCCTGGAGGCGCTGGCGTCCGAGACTGGCGCCATGTCCAAGCCTTCCGGCCCCTGCGGGGCCAGACCTGCCCTTGCCTGATCCCAGCGCTGATGCGGCCGATTTAGCGGCCACGATTGCCGCCATTGCCACGGCGGTGGCGCCGGGCCAGGGCAGCGTGGCGATCGTGCGGCTCTCGGGGCCGGGCGCCGTGGCGATTGGGCGGCGGCTGTTTCGGGCGCCGGGGAGCCAGCTGTGGGAGAGCCACCGGATCCTCTATGGCCACGTGGTGGATCCGGCCTCGGACGAGCGGATCGATGAGGCCCTGCTGCTGTTGATGCAGGCGCCGCGCAGTTTCACCGGCGAAGACGTGGTGGAGTTCCACTGCCACGGCGGCTTGATCTGCGTGCAGCGGGTGCTGGAGTTGGTGTTGGCCTGCGGCGCCCGCCGGGCCCAGGCCGGGGAATTTAGCCAGCGGGCCTTCCTCAATGGCCGCCTTGATCTCACCCGGGCCGAGGCGGTGAGCGACCTGGTGACGGCCCGCAGTCGCCGCGCCGCCCAGCTGGCGATTGCCGGCCTCGATGGCGGCCTGCAGCGCCAGATTTCTGGCCTGCGCGAGCGCCTGCTCGACCAGCTGGCCGAACTGGAGGCCCGGGTGGATTTTGAGGAGGATTTGCCCCTGCTCGATGGTGCTGCGGTGGCGGCCGAGCTGGCGGCGGTGCGCTCTGCGTTGGAGGAGTTGGTGGCTGGGGCGGCCCAGGGCCAATTGCTGCGCGAGGGCCTGCGGGTGGCGATCGTGGGCCGGCCCAACGTGGGCAAATCGAGCCTGCTCAACCGGCTCAGCCGCAGCGAGCGGGCGATCGTGACCGACCTGCCGGGCACCACCCGCGACTTGGTCGAAAGCGAGCTGGTGCTCCAGGGCGTGCCCCTCACCCTGCTCGACACCGCCGGCATCCGCTCCACCGACGACCCCATTGAGCAACTCGGCATCGAGCGCAGCCGCTCCGCCCTGGCCTCGGCCGACCTGGTGTTGCTGCTCTTCGATCTCACGGCCGGCTGGACCAGCGCGGACCAGGACCTGCGCGAGCTGGTGCCGGAGGGGGTGGCCTGCCTGGTGGTGGGCAACAAGCTGGATCGAGGGGTTCAGGCGGTGGGTCCCAGCAGTGAGCCCCGGCCCGGGGCGCCAGAGCCGGCGGACGTCCGCATCAGCGCTGCCACCGGGGCCGGCATCGAGCAGCTGGTGGGCACCCTGTTGGCCCGTTGCGGCTCCAGCGGCGACCAGGGGATCGCGGTGGCCCTCAACCGCCGCCAGGCGGACCTGGCCGCCAGCGCCGCAGCCAGCCTGGAGCGCAGCCTCGAGGCCGCCGAGCAGCAGCTGCCCTGGGATTTCTGGACGATCGACCTACGCGCCGCCGCCCTCTGCCTCGGCGAGATCACCGGCGAAGAGGTGAGTGAGGCGGTGCTGGATCGGATTTTCTCGCGCTTTTGTATTGGCAAATAGGTGAAACGACGAATCGTTGAGGAGCGATAGCTGGCCTGGGATCGGCCTGGTGATGGGGCTGAGGGGGCTCTTTGTTTTTGGCCTTCTGCTTTGGGTCTCTCTTCTCTTTGCTGCTAATGCGCTAGGCGTAACTGGCTTGGAAGGGATGGATTTGATCGAGCTCTTTGGCAATCGCTCGTTGCGCATGGTCTAGGTCGTGAATCACCTGGACCCGCAGCCAATAGCCATCGCTCAAGCCAAAGAAACGACAGAGGCGCAAGTCTGTGTTGGCCGTAATCGAACGCTTGCCTTTGAGGATCTCGCTGATCCGGGTCTGGGAGACCCCGATCTCCTGGGCTAGGCGGTAAGGCGTAATCCCCATCGGATCTAAGAACTCTTCGCGGAGCAGTTCGCCAGGGGTAATCGGTGGTAAGTGGACCATGGTGCCCTCCGCGCAGTGCGTTGAATTCAGTGGTGAATGAGTGGTCAGTAAGGGGTCAGTTAGTGGTAATCAACGATTTCCACAGCCTCGGCGCCGGCATCGCTCCACAGGAAGCAAAGGCGCCATTGGTCATTGATGCGGATGCTGTGCTGGCCGGCCCGATCCCCTTTCAGGGCTTCTAGGCGGTTCCCCGGGGGGACCCGCAGATCCTCAAGCCTGGTGGCCACAGCAAGCTGTAAAAGCTTGCGGCGGGCTACCCGCTCGATGGCCACAAACCGCTTGACGCGCTCTCCGCTAGCGAGGGCTTGGGTGTCCGCACAGCGGAACGATCGGACCATGGCCCAATACTAACGCCATGCGATAGGGTTTGGCCCGTGGGTTGCTTCAGGCCATCCAAGCTGCGGCGACACTGCCCCTAGTCCCTGGTTACCGCTCGGTGCCCTCCCCCCTGCTGTCGATCACCCCAGCGCTGGAGGCCCAGCTCGCCGCCTGGCTGGCTGAAGACCTGGGGCGCGGCGACCTCACGGCCCCGGCCCTGACCGGCCGCCAGGCCCGGGCCCATTGGATCGCCAAGCAGGCCGGTGTCTTTTGCGGGGGCGTGCTGGTGGAGCCGTTGTTTCGGCTGCTTGATCGGCAGGTGCAGGTGCGGTTGCTGGTGGCCGAGGGCGAGCGGGTGCAGCCGGGCCAGCGCCTGCTGGAGCTCGACGGGGCGGCGACGGCCCTGGTGGCGGGCGAACGCACCGCCTTGAACCTGGCCATGGGCCTCTCCGGCGTCGCCACCGCCACCGCCACCCTCGTGGCCCAGTTGGCGGGTTCGGGCGTGGGCCTGGCCGACACCCGCAAGACCACGCCGGGGTTGCGGCTGCTGCAGAAATACGCGGTGCGCTGCGGCGGCGGCCTTAACCATCGCCTCGGCCTCGATGACGCGGCCATGCTCAAGGAAAACCACCTGGCCTGGGCCGGGGGGGTTGAGGCGGCGGTTGCCGCGGTGCGCTCTGGGGCCCCCTGGCCGGCGCGGCTGATCGTGGAGGCGGAAACGGCGGCCGAGGCCGGGGCGGCGATCGAGGCCGGGGCCGATGGCGTGTTGCTCGATGAATTCAGCCCCGCCGCCCTGGCGGAGCTGGTGCCGCGCCTGCGGGCCCAGGCCGCCGCCCGCGGCTCGGCGGTGGTGCTGGAAGCTTCGGGCGTGCAGCCCGAGCAGCTGGCCGCCTACGCCGCCACCGGCATCGACCTGATCTCAACTAGTGCCCCGGTGACCCGCAGCAGCTGGCTGGATCTGAGCATGCGGTTTGAGGCCTGAGGCCCAGCCGTTGGCCGGGGAGGGATGATCGAGGGATTGCCTGCCGCTCTGCCGCGGTTCACCGCCGTCCATGCTGACCGTTTTCCGCGCCCTTGAAGGCCAGCTGCGCGCCGCCACCGGGCGGGCCTTCCCCGAGGCGGCGGCGGCGGCCGAGGCCAGCGGCAAGCCCCTCGACCCGGCCCTGGGGCCCGCCAGCAAGCCCGAATTTGGCGACTTCCAGGCCAATGGCGCCCTGGCCCTGGCCAAGCCCCTGGGCCTGCCGCCCCGCAA